>NZ_JBYSZY010000079.1:0-24173 GCF_058787635.1 Variovorax sp. FW305-3-2-15-B-LB1
GGCCGGCGTTCTCCGGCCCGCTGATGCGGATCGGCTGGCCGGTCACGTCGTCGAACTTCGCGAGCGGGGCCACGGGCGCAGGCGCAGGCGCAGGAGGCGGTGGCGGTGGCGGTGGCGGCGTGATGGCCTTCGGCGGCTCGAAGCCGAACTGGTCGATCGGCAGATGATCGGAACGCGGCACCGGCGTGGCGGGTGCCGCGCGCTGCAGTGCGGCCAGCGGGTCGGCGTCCGACGCGGTGTTGGGCTGCAGCAGCGGATCGGCCAGCGGCGACAGCGCGAGCGGATCGCCGCCGATGCCACCGGCGCCCGGCGAACCGCCGAACAGGTCGTCGATGCTCGCGGCCTTGCCGTGCGCGGGCGGCGCGCCGAGATCGGAAAAATCGTCGAGCGCGCCGAGCCCGGCGGAGGGTGCGGCCGACGGCGTGGGGCCGAGCAGGTTCGCGAACGGGTCGACCTGGTCGGCCTGCGCATTGCGCGAGCCGCTGGCCATGGGATCGGGAAAGAGCAGCGACTCGGCGGGCGCGGCGGCGGCACGGGCCGCAGCAGGCGCCGGCGCGGGAGCGGCCGGCGATCCCAGCCCTGCGAGCAGGTCGGCGAACGGATCGTCGCTGCTGGCGGCAGGCGCGGCGACGGGCGCCGACATCACGGTGTTGGGGATGACCGGTGCGCGGGATGCCGCCGCAGCGGCCATCACGCGCACCGAGAGTTCGAAGCTCCCGATGACGAGCCGCGCGCCGTCGGTCAGCATCGCTTCCTTGCCCGCGCCCAGCGACACGCCATTGCATTGCATCGCGTTGCTGCCGCGATCGACGATGAAGTACTGCCCGTCGCGGCACAGCACCTGCGCGTGCACGCGCGAGACGGTGCGGTCGGGGTCGTCGAGCACCAGCGTGTTGGTGTCGGCACGCCCGATCGTGCCCCCGCTGGGACCGAAATCGGCGGCAATGGCCGGCCCTGCCGGGGCGCCTTGCCGTGTGATGACAGCGATATGGATCATGAGTCGGCCCCCGGGGCGGTTACGCCCGAACACGGCCCGCGCGTGCGCGGGCGAAGTCCAAAGGAGTATTCATTCCGGGGGGCGGGTTGGCAATCTCGCCGGAAGAGGTATGCCGTAGCAGCGCGGTGGTGCCAAGGTGCGCACGGCATGCACCTCAGGGCGCCAGCAGGAGCACCAGCGTCTGGCTCGGCACGGTGCGCACGCCGGGGCAGTTGGTGCTGTTCTGCAGCGAGGTGCTGGTCAGGCGCGTGGCGGGCATGCTGTTCAGCAGCACCGTGAAGGCGCCTGTCAGATGGCGGCTGGGCCCCATGACCGTGCCGGACGCCACCCCCAGCAACACGCCCGGGTTGTCGCCGTTGGTCATGGGAATGACCGTGCCGAGGTTGTGGGCCGGCGTGCACATGAACAGGATCGTCGGGCAGTTCGGAATGGCCATCGGCCCCATCGCGATGTTCGGATAGGGCACCGGGATCGGCGAGGGCGCGGCGGGCGTGATGCAGACATCGGGAAACCCCATGTCCGTTCCCATCATCTGGCAGTTGGCGAACATGGTGCTGCCTCAGCCGAAATGGATCTGCGCGCCGCGTGTCTTCACGAGCTTGGCGCCGTTGATCAGCGCATGCTCGCCGCGCAGGTGCAGCAGCTCGGTCGCATCGCATTCGATGTGGGCCGCATTCACGCGGTCCAGCCCCTTGGTCGTGCGCAGGTAGTGCTGGCTGAAGTGGTTGACGCGGTCCATCACCGTGCTCAGCAGGCTGCCCACGAGCTTGACCGTGCCGGCGATCATGCGCACCCGTTCGCCGATGAACTCGGTCGAATCGAGCGACACGGTGGCGGTGGCGGCGCGCACGCCCAGGCGCTGCGACGCCAGGTGCAGTTGATCGGCTTCGAGCGCGAGCTGCCCTCCGTCCACCACGAGGCGCGTGTCGCCGCTGCACCGGAGCACGCGTTCCTGCGTGCCGGCGCAGCGTTCCAGCACCGAGAGCACCCAGATGTCGCCGGGTGCCGTGCCGAAGCACAGCACGGTGTCACCGGCCGCCGGCACCAGCAGGCAGCCTGCGGCCGTTCGCACGGCCGTGACCTCGGCGCCCTGCCGGACGCACAGCGTGCCGTTGCATCCCGCCTCCAGCAGCGCGGTCCAGCAGCGCTCGGGCGATCCTGCCGGCGGCACGGGCTCGGCGTCGATCGGCCTGGCGCCGCGCGGGGCGGCGACGGGGCGGCGGACGGGGTGGTGGGCGATGGTTGTCATGGCAGGGCTTCCAATGGAAAGAAGGGGCATCGGCCGGCAGCGTCTCAGGCCGGCAGGGCGCGCCAGTCCTCGGCTTGCGCCAGCTCGGGATCGGTTTCGATCGCACGGGTGCGATCTTCGATCTGCGCCTCGTCGGTCAGGGCCCGGTGCAGGCAGGTGCGCGCGAGGGTCGCACCGCGCAGGTCGGCCTGGTGCAGGTGCGCGTGGCGCAGGTCGGCGTACGTGAGGTCCGCGCCGTTGAAGCGCGCCCGGTCCAGCACGGCGCCGGCGAAATGCGCCTGGTGCAGGCGCGCGCCGCTGAAGTTCGCCTGCGGCAGCTTGGCGCCGGTGAACAGTGCCTGCGTCAGCACGGCACTGGAGAAATCGACGCCGGCTCCTTGGGCTTCGCAGAACAGGGCCAGGGGCGCGTCGGTGCGGTCGAAGCGCGCCTCGTCGAGCGTGGCGCCCTGGAAGTTGCACTGGCGCAGCGGCGCCCCGCTGAACTGGGCACCGCGCAGGTCGGCGTTCGCGAACTGGCAGCTCTCGAGCGCGACGCCGTCGAACGACACGCCGGCCAGCTGCGTGGTGGAGAACGCCACGCGCAGCAGGTGGGCGCCGCGCCACGCCACATGGCGCAGATCGCAGCCGGCCACGGTCACGTGCGTCCAGCGCGTCGATTCGGCCCCCAGGTCGATCAGGCTGCTCTCGGTCAGCACGCAGGCGTCCAGCAGCGCACCGCGCAACATCGCGTGATCGAGGCGGGTCTTGGTGCAGGCGAGCATGCTCAGGTCGGCATCCGACAGGTTCGCATGCGGCGCCTGGCATTCGCTGAACACGGCCGCGTGCAGGCCGGCTCCGTGCAGGTCGACGTGGTCCATCAGGCACTGGTTGAACACGGCGCGCTGCAGCCGCGCCCCGCCCAGCAGCGCGCCGCGCAGGTCGCACTGGTTGAACACGACCTCGCGCAGGTCGGCCCCGCGCAGATCGGCCTTGGCGAAGTTCACCCGGTCGAACAGCCCCCCCGCCAGCTGTGCATTCGAGAAATGACCGCCCGACAGGTCGAGCCCGGCAATCGACTCGCCGAGCAGCACGGCCAGGGTCAGCGTGGTGGTGTTCATCATGGCGCCGTCCTCCTCATGCGCCTGCGGCCTGCTGCTCGGGCGTGAGCCGCGGCCATGTGCGCGCGCGCTGCAGCAGGGCCCCATCGAAGCGCACGTCGCCGTCGAGCCGGGCGCGCGACAGGTCGGCAGCGAACAGGTTGCTGTTGCGCAAGTCGCAGCCGCGCAGGTCGGCGTGCTGCAGGATCGCCTCGCTGAAGTTCACGCCCGCCAGCCTGGCGCCCCGCAGCACGGTCCGGCGCAGCAACGCGCCCTTGGCCGAAGCCAGCCGCCAGTCGCTGTCGGGCAGCCGGGCCTCGCACAGGTTGGCGCCGTCGAGCACGCTGCCGAGCAGCCGCGCGCGCGACATGTCCGCAGCGCCGAAGTTGGCACCCTGCATCCGCGCCCCGGAAAAATCCGCGTCGGCCAGGTCGCAGTGCTGGGCGAACACCATGCCCGTGCCGCGTGCACCGCCAAAGCGGGCGCCGGTCAGCTTGCAGGTGATCAGGTTGGCCTGGGCCAGGTGGGCTTCGCGGAAGTCGGCCTCCGTGAGGTCGCATTCGACGAACTGGCAGCCCACGAGATCGGCCTCGGCGAGCGAGAGACCCGGCAGCGACAGCCGGTAGAAAAGCTGCTCGGGCGCCTGCAGCCCGTGCGCATCGGTGCCGTCCCAGCGCGTGCCGATCAGCATGGCGCCCTTCATCTTGGCGCGTCGCAGCGAGAGCCCCCCCAGGTCGGCATGCGACAGCTGCGTCGCGCTGAAATCGGCCTCGTCGAACACCGCGCCTTGCCAGCGCGTGCAACCCAGGTTGGCGCCCTGAAGGATGGCCCGGATGCCGATCGCGCCGTCGAGGTTCGCATGCGCCAGCACCGCCGCCGTGAAGTTCGCGCCCGACACGTTGGCTTTTCCGAAGTCCACGCTCTCGAGCCACGCGCCGGCGAAGTTGACATCGCGCAGGTCCAACCCCGAGAAGTCGGCGCCGGTGAAGTCCATGCCGCCGAAGAACCGCAGTCCGCCGGCCAGTGCCTGCTTCATGCCGTCCTTCAGTGTCTGGGCCTGCGCCGCCTGCATCGCGGGTGCGGGCTGCTGCGCGTGCGCGCCCTGCAGATAGCCAAGCCGCTCCATCGCTTCCTGCTGCAGCAACTGGCCATGCACGGCCGCGAGGTCGAACGCACCGGTCGCGCCGGCGTTCGCGCCCTGGAGCTGCGCCAGCGCCACGTCTGCATTGAAGAGCGGCGGCCCCCGATGCTCGATGGGCTTCATGGCCGGGTTCGCCTTGCGTGCCGCCACCGCCTGCTCGAGGGCATCGAGCGCATCGTCGACGGCCGCCAGCTTCTGCGCTTCGGCCTCCTGCAGCTTCTGCTTCAGGTGGGCCACGCGCTGCGCCGGCGCTGGGGGCGCTTCGCGCGACGGCATGACGATGCCCATGGCATCTGGGTCGCGGCCGCTGGCGCGCACCTCTTCCCGCGCGAGGGCCACGTCGATCTCGGCGCGGCGGTACTGCGCCTGCGCCTGCAGGCCCTGGCTCGCGAAGGCCTCGGCGGCCCGCTCGGCCTCGGGGTCCACCGCGTCCAGCCCCTCGGGCAGCAGGTCGCTGTCGTCCAGGCATTCGACCCCGCCCCATCGCGGGTCGGCGCGTCGCGCCAGCGCATCGAGGTAGTGGGTGTCGGGCCGCGACGCATCGACGCGCTCGACGGCGCCGAGCAGCCCGTGCACGTCGGAGCCGTCGTCGGTGGCCACCTCGGCCAGCCCCTGGAACAGCAGCAGCGCCCGCTCGGCATGCGGAAAGAACCAGACCGTCGTCAGGCGCAGCGGCACTTCGCGCAGGCGCGGCTCGGCGGCGCCGACGGCTCGGTAGTCGGCGAACACACGCGCACGCAGGCCGGGCAGCCGGCCTTCGAGCCGCGGCTTCTGCGGATGCATGTGATCGAACTGGAAAGGCTCGTCGCCGCGCAACGGGGCGTCGAACCACTGGTCCTCGGGGGCGAGATTGAAATAGCGCCAGTCCAGGTCGGGCGCGAAGCCCGGCGCATGCGCCTTGAGGTAGTCCGCGTCGTAGGTGCCGCGAAAACGCGCGCGCTCCGGATGCATCGGCCCCCGCAGGCCGAAGCCGGCGGGCGCCACGGGCTGTGCCGGATCGCGCAGGGGCTGATCGGGCCGCTCGATGTTGGGCAGCCGATGGAACCCGCCTTCGGGCACCGCGCCGATGCCCTCGGGGTTGGCCGGCACCGCGGCGCCCCCGTAGGCATGCGTGGCGTCGATGGGCATCGCGTCGAACGGCAGCGGCGCACTGGCCTTCGTGCCCTCCCAGTGGCGATCGCCGAAGACGAGCAGGGTCTTGCTGCGGCTGCCCAGCCGCGCGCGCACCGCGCAGGCGCTCGGGCTTTCAGCGGGAGGAAAGGCTTGGCCGTGCACGAGGAACTCGGGCGTGAGCTTGGCCACGCCCTCGTCGACCAGCGGCACCGCCATCTCGCGTCCGATGAAGTTCCAGGCCGACTGCTCGCCCCACAGCGTGCCGCCCTCGGCCTGCTCGAACGGCACGTGCAGCATGGCCGTCACGCACAGGCCGAAGCGCTTGCGGTACTCGATCGGCCGGGTGCTCAGGCAGACAGCCTGGGGTTTGACGACTTGCATGATGATTCGCGCGCTGGCCTTCTTCCCGATCAGCCGTTGGGATGGGTGGGGTTGCCGGCGTCATCGCGGCCGAGCAGCTCGCCGGCGCCGCGTTCGCTGCCCACGGCGTCGACGCCGGGGATCATGCCCAGCAGTGCCAGCACCGCGCCGCCGGTGCCCACCGTCGCGACCGTGAGGGCGCCGTCGTTGAGATTGGTGCTCACCAGATTGCGCATGCGCTCCAGCCGTCCGCGCATGCCGGGGATGCGGTCGATGTCGCTGCTCGAGAGAATTTCGTTCATCAACTTCCTCGCGTCGGCGTACTGGGAACCCAGGGACGCCGCGCCGCTGATCATGGAAACGGCACCGTACGCAAGGCTCGCGACTGCCCCCACCGTCCCGGCGGTGGCCATGGCGCCCGTCGCGGCGGTGCCCGCCCCGGCCCCGGCGCCCGGCATGATCGAATGCAGCGGGGCCTGCCGCACCGAGGTGCCGTCCCGCTCGATCTTGAGGCCGGCCACCGATTCCATGCTGATGGCCAAGGTGTTGTCGACCTTCAACCCGAGGAAGTTCGACATCGCGATGCCCAGCGCGTTGTCCATGCTCAGCCCCATGAAGGTCGAGCGGGCGACGCCGAGATTGAAGTCGGTGTTGTTGCCGATGTAGCCGCTGGTGTTGGGGCCGAGCACCGTGGTGTTCGAGCCCACCGACACGGTGTTAATGTTGCCGATGGCCACCATGTTGAGCTCGGTGTTGCTCACCAGCGTGTACTTCTGGAACGCCGCGGCATACGGTGCGGCATTGGCATCGATCTTCATCGAGTTGCCGCCGGTCACCTTGAACTCCATGTGCCCGGCCTCGAAAAGCATGGTCGGGGCCTTGTACTTCACCCCGCCCTTCACCGTGACGGTCTGCGTGCCCGTGACCGTGCGCGTCTCGTTGCCGCCCGTGATGTCGGTGCGGTTGCCGTCGGACTGGATCTTGTGATGGCCCTTCACCAGCAACGCATGGTCGATGTCGACATTCGTGGTCTGGTAGCCCACCACATGGTTGTCCTGGTTCTTGCCGACCGTGAGCTTCTGGAACTTCTGGATGATCGTGGTGTCGTTGTTCTCCACCGTCGTCTTGCGGTCCCGCACGACCGTGGAGGTCTGGTCGCGCTTCACGGTCACGGTCTGGTCGCGGTCCACCGTGGTGGAGTCGTCCAGCTCCACGCTGCGGCTCATGTTCTTCTCGGCGTGGATGTTGATGTTCTCCTCGCCCTTCTTGTCCTCGAACATGATCTCGTTGTAGTTGTTCACGCCGCCGCCCGGCGTGGACCGGGTCCGGAAGCCGCTCTGCGTGGGCGACTTGTACGGAATGGGCTGGTCGTCGTTGTAGACCCGGCCCACGATCACCGGGCGGTCGGGGTCCCCGTTGAGGAAGTCGACGATCACCTCCTGGCCGATGCGCGGCGCGAAGTAGCCGCCCCAGCCCTTGCCGCCCCAGGGCTGCGACACGCGCACCCAGCAGGTCGACTTCTCGTTGCTCTCGTCGTAACGGTCCCAGTGAAAGTGCACCTTCACGCGGCCGTGGTCGTCCACGTGCAGCTCGTCGTCCTTGGGGCCGACCACGATCGCCGTCTGCGGGCCGGGCATGGTCACGCGCGGCGTGAGGCGCGGCGCGCGGAACGGCCGGTCGACCGGCATCACGGTGAGCAGGAAGAGGCTGCTGCCGGTCTGCGCGGCGGCCAGCGCGGGCGTGGCGGCGATCAGCTCTTCCAGCACCGGCAGAGTGTCGGCGTTCACGGCGTCGTCGCGCAGCACCTCGGCCAGCGCGCGCTGCACGGGCTGGGCCGGCGCGCTGGCGCTCACGCCCTCGTAGCCGCGGTGGCTGGCGATGAAGGTGCAGGCGGCGATCACGTAGTCGCCGTTGCGCGTTCCGTCGGGGTCGTCCTCGAACTTGAAGCTGCGCCCGGCCGCGACGTCGGGCCACGGCGTGAGCGCCCAGTGGCGGTCGCGGCGCGCGTTGAGTTCGTCGCCGCGCAGCTTGGCGCGCGTCTCGGCGTCGTCGCCGCTGAAGTAGCCGCCGGGAAACTCGAACATCTCGAACTCGGCGAGCTCGTGCTGGTCGGAGCTGTCGATGTCGGCGCCCAGCTTCTTCTTGATGGCCTTGAAGTCGCTGTCGCGCGACGAATGCTTGCCGGTGTCGAACTGCCGCGCGCTGACCCAGCGCGAGATCTCGTTGAAGCGCGGCTCGGCCGCGTGGACCGCCATGTGGCGCAGCGTGTCGGTCGCGGGCAGCTTGTCGTGCGCCAGGTCGCTGGCGTCCGACAGGTGCATGGTGCCGGGCGCGTCGTGCGCGTCGAACCAGTAGTAGATGCCCTCGTCCTCCAGCAGGCGCGACAGGAACTGGTAGTCGCTCTCCTGGTGCTGCACGCAGTAGCGGCGCGGGTTGTGCGTGCCGATGACGTTGGTGGCCTTGGTCTTCTTGAAGCGCTTGATCGGGCTGTCCTCGAACACCGCGTCGAGCACCTCGAGCACTTTCTTTTCCTGGTGGATGCGCGAGTTGGCGCGCTTGGTGAGCAGCCAGAACCACGAGCGCAGCGCGATGCGGTACTCGTAGTGCCGCCCGACGTGGCCCGCGCGCACGAAGCGCACCGCGTGGCCCTGGCAATGCCGCTCGTGCGCACCGCCGTCGGCGTCCTTGAACTCGATGACCACGTCGAAGGCGTGGCCCAGGATGTCCTTGGCGGCGAGGTCCTTGTTCCTGGACAGCACGGTGAGCTCGTAGGCCGCGGGGCGCGCCAGCGCCTCGTGCCCGACGATGCGCCAGAACATCAGGTCGTCCTTGGCGGGCGAATCGCTCTCGATGCGGAACTCGTGGTCGGCCATCTTGGGTCTCTCGGAAGTGGGGCGTCGCGCTGCGGGGAGCTCAGTCGAACGCGTAGGTGAAGTCGGCGTCCTTCACGTCGAGCGCCACGCGGCGGATCTCGCCGCCGGAGGCCAGGCGTTGCAGGTACTCGACCGAAATGGTGGGCAGCACGGTGTTGGTGAGGATCGCGTCGATCACGCGCCCGCCCGACTCCGGGTCCTGGCAGCGCGCGACCACCTGCTCGATCACCGCCTCGGTGTATTCGAAGGGCACGCCGTGGTTGGTCTCCACGCGCTTCTTGATGCGGCCCAGCTGCAGCCGCACGATCTTCTTCATCATCTCGGGCGACAGCGGGTAGTAGGGAATGGTGACGATGCGGCCCAGCAGCGCGGGCGGGAACACCTTCATGAGCGGCGCCTTCAGCGCATCGGCCAGCGCGTTCGAATCGGGCAGCAACTCAGGATCGCGGCACATGCTCATCACGAGCTCGCTGCCGGCGTTGGTGGTGAGCAGGATGATCGTGTTCTTGAAATCGATCATGCGGCCCTCGCCGTCTTCCATCCAGCCCTTGTCGAAGACCTGGAAGAAGATCTCGTGCACGTCGGGGTGGGCCTTTTCCACTTCGTCGAGCAGCACCACGCTGTAGGGCCGGCGGCGCACCGCCTCGGTCAGGATGCCGCCCTCGCCGTAGCCCACGTAGCCCGGAGGCGCACCCTTGAGCGTGGAGACGGTGTGCGCCTCCTGGAACTCGCTCATGTTGATGGTGATGATGTTCTGCTCGCCGCCGTACAGCGCCTCGGCCAACGCGAGCGCGGTCTCTGTCTTGCCCACGCCCGAGGTGCCGCAGAGCATGAAGACGCCGATGGGCTTTTGCGGGTTGTCCAGCCGTGCGCGCGAGGTCTGGATGCGGCGCGCGATCATCTCCAGGCCGTGCTTCTGGCCGATGACGCGCTGGTTCAGCGTGTCCGCGAGCTTGAGCACCGCCTCCACTTCGTTCTTGACCATGCGGCCGACGGGAATGCCGGTCCAGTCGGCGACCACCGAGGCCACGGCCTGTTCGTCGACCGACGGCAGGATGAGCGGCGACTCGCCCTGCACCGCATGGATCTTCGCCTGCAGTTCGTGCAGCTCGGCCAGCAGCGTGGCGCGGTCGGGGGCGGCCTCGGCGGCGGGCTCACCGGCCGCCGGTTCGTCGACCGGCTTGTTGCCCGCGCGCAGCTTGCTGCGCAGTTCGAGCAGGCGATCGACCAGCCCCTTCTCTTCCTGCCAGCGCGCATTCAGCGCTTCGAGCTGCACCTTCGATTCGGCCAGCAGCGTGGCCACCAGCGCGGCGCGCTTGGTCACGTCGATGCCGATGGCTTCTTCGCGGCCGATGATCTCCTGCTCGACCGTGAGTCCCTCGATGCGGCGCATGCAGTCTTCCACCTCGGGCGGCGTCGCATGCTGCGACACGGCCACGCGCGCGCAAGCGGTGTCCAGCAAGCTCACGGCCTTGTCAGGCAGCTGGCGCGCGGGAATGTAGCGGTGCGACAGCTTCACGGCCGCCTCGATCGCCTCGTCGAGCAGCTGCACGCGGTGGTGCTTCTCGAGCACGCTGGCCACGCCGCGCAGCATCAAGATCGCCTTGGTCTCGTCGGGCTCGGGCACCTGCACGACCTGGAAGCGCCGCGTGAGCGCCGGGTCTTTCTCGATGTACTTCTTGTACTCGGCCCAGGTGGTGGCGCCGATGGTGCGCAGGTTGCCGCGCGCCAGTGCAGGCTTCAGCAGGTTGGCCGCATCGCCGGTGCCGGCCGCGCCGCCCGCGCCCACCAGCGTGTGGATCTCGTCGATGAAAAGAATGATGGGCGTCGGCGAGCTCTGCACCTCGTCGATCACCTGGCGCAGGCGCTGCTCGAACTCGCCCTTCATGCTCGCGCCCGCTTGCAAGAGGCCGATGTCGAGCGTGAGCAGCTTCACGTCCTTCAACTGCGGCGGCACATCGCCGCGCGCCAGGCGCTGCGCGAAGCCTTCCACCACCGCGGTCTTGCCCACACCCGCCTCACCCGTCAGCAGCGGGTTGTTCTGGCGGCGGCGCATGAGGATGTCGACGATCTGGCGGATTTCCTCGTCCCGCCCGGTCACCGGATCCATCTCTCCCTTCTTGGCTTTCTCCGTGAGGTCGACAGCAAATTTCTTGAGGGCATCGCCCTTGCCCATGGCGGCCGGCGCCATGGCGCCCGAGTCTTCGCCGGGTGCGCCGCTGCCCATGCCGGTGCCGTCCTGGGCGCGCATCTGCGCTTCGGGCGAGGCGTCGCAAATCTTGGGGAAGTTGTCGGCCAGGTCTTCGACCTTGATCTTCTCGAACTGCTTCGACAGGCCGAACAGCGGGTTGCGCAGGCTCTGCGTCTTGAGCATGCCCACCAGGATGTAGCCGGTGCGCACCTGCGCCTCGCCGAACTGCAGGGTGGCGTAGGTCCAGGCGCGCTCGATGGCGTTCTCGATGTGCGGCGAGAAATCGCTGATGGCGGTGGCGCCGCGCGGCAGGCGGTCGAGCGCGGCCGTCATGTCCTTGGCGATCACCGACACATCGAGGCCGTAGTGCTGGATCACGCGGTGCAGGTCGGAATCCTGCGCCTGCAGCAGCTGGGCGAACCAGTGCTCCAGCTCCACGTACGGATTGCCGCGCATCTTGCAGAAGACGGTGGCGCCCTCGATGGCCTTGTAGGCCAGCGAGTTGAGTTTGCCGAAGAGGGCGGTGCGGCTGATTTCACTCATGGAGGACTCCGTATCTCTTCTGAACGAATGAAGATGGGTTTATTGAAAAGAGGCGGACTGCTTCGGCAGGCGCGCCCTCGTCGGCTGGCTGGCAATGCGCACGTCGGCCGCATCGCGCGTGCGCGGGCGTTCGCCGAGCCACGAGACCCAGCCCAGGCGCGGGCCGTTGCCCCGGGCCTGGCCCAGGCGCGTGGGCGGCACCTGTACTTTCTCGAGCACCAGCTGCGCATCCCATTCGAGGGTGTCGCCGAGCAGCTGCTGCATCCAGCGCTGCAGCACGGGCTGCGCGTTTCCGATGGGAAGGAACATGCGGTACTGGTCGACCGTGAGCGGCCCCAGGTGCAGGCGCACGCGGTGCTGGCGGTCCCACGCGCGCGTGCCGAGCATCGCGCCCATGCCCATCGCGCGCGAACTCTCGCCCTGCCCCAGCCGCGTGACCTCGTCCGTGGGCACGCGCATCCAGTGGCCGACCCAGCGCTCCAGCTTCACCGGCACGCCGAAGTAGCTGCACAGCACCGACTCCACGCTTTCCGCGTTGTGCACGCGGCGCGCGAGCCAGCCCGAGAAGTGCAGGCGCGCGTCGTCGTGGATCTCGTCGCGGTCGATGCGCCCCGGCGTGCCGATGCCGACCAGCGCGCCGACCTGCAGGCGAAAGCGGTCTTCGCCCGGCCGATCGAGTGCCACGGCGGGCCGCGACTGCGCCCACGCGCGGTAGAAGTGCAGCGAGAAGCGGTGCGAGAAGGTGTCGAGAAAGGCCAGCCAGGTCGGGTCGCCGTGGTTCAGGCTGCGCTCGCGGATGAAGTCGCTCAGGTGCACCGGCAACGGGCCGTTGGGGCCGATGTAGCCGAAGAAGTGCTGGCGCAGGCGCGGCGGCGAATGCGCGGTGGCGGGCTCGAAACGGCTGAAGCTGGCGGGCGCGAACGACAGCGAGGGCTCCTGCCCCACGCGCACCGGCTCGGCACTGGGCAGCAGGGCTCGGCCCCAGCGCGGCGTGGTCTTCGCGACGGACTCGATGCGCCGCATCACGGCGAAGTAGTCGAAGTCCCACGGCTGCGCCGACCACCCGCGCAGCGCCTGGTCCACCCGCGTGCTCACAGAATCTGGCGTGTCCCGCACAGCGGCCTCCAGCGCATGGCTTCGCCCTTGCCCGCGACGCGCAGCACGGTTTCGACGAAGTGGTTCACCTCGACATGGCGCGCGAGAAACTGCGCCAGCACGGCACCGAACAGGAAGGCGCTGTGGCCGTGGAAGGCGTCCTTGTCGACCTCGAGCGTCACCTCGAGCCCGCGTCCGAAGGCGATCGGGCCCGCGAGCGGCAGGCGCCGCGCCACGGGCTTGCTCTTGACCGACAGCAGCCCGCGCACCTGGCCCTGGCGCATCTCGTCGGCATGCACGGCGTAGAGCATGAGCGTCTCGCGCAGCGCGGCGGCGCCCTGCTCCGGCGTGCTGTCGGACAGCGACAGGTAATTGAGCGCCAGGTGATCGATGACGCGCCAGCCCAGCCCCTGGCTCACCACCGGCGACACCGGCCGCGACGGCCCGCGCACCATGCGCACGCGCTGCACGGGAAAGGAATCGACGCAGTCGAAGTCGTTGTCGCGGCCCAGCGGCATCAGAAGCGGCAGGTCGCGGTTGGTGCACAGCGCGGTCACGGCGAGCTGGCGCAGCGTGGCCGCATACGGCGCCTGCTGCGGGTCGACGATCTGCATGTAGACCTCGGAGCCGATGTGGCTGCTGCGGTGGCCTTCGGTGCGCTGGCGCACCGAGAGCATGCGCGGCTCGCGCGTGGTCGTGAAGTAGGCCGGGTGGCTGTTGCGGCTGCCGTGGAAGGCCGAGTAGAACGGCCGGAACGGCTGCTCGACCACCGCGGCGTCGGCCCCCGGCGCGCCGTGGCCGATGACCTCGGTGACGGTGTGCACCTCGAAGTCCTGCGGCCGCGTGCGGTCGGGCACCAGGTGGAACTGGCTCACGCCTTCGGTCACGGGCACGCGGTCGAGCCGCTTGGTGAACAGGTTGACGGCGGGCACGCAGTGCAGCTGCACGTTGTCGGCGCTCACCAGCTTCTCGAGCGCCGCATCGCCGCGCGAGAACAGCAGCACGATCTCCAGCTCGGTCACCGGCATCGTCGCGAGCAGCGCCTGCAGCCCGCCGATGCGCACGAACTGGAAGCGCTGCGGGAACGCGAAGTACTCCTGCAGCAGCCGAAAGCCCGAGAAGCCCGTGGCCGTGACCGGCAGCAGCGCCTCGTCGTCCCCGAAGCCGACCGCGCCGATGGCACTGCCCGGCAGGCTGCGCACCGCGCCCTGCAAGGCGCCGCCGGCCGTGAGCGGTCGCACCCACACGCCGATGGGCTGGCCCAGCGCGCATTCATGCAACTGCCACGCCACGTCTTCCGCGCCGCCGAAGTGCAGCACCAGGTCGTCGAGCGCGATCTGGCTGAAGTCCAGCCCCGCCGTGGCGCGCAATGCGATGCGCAGGCCGCCGCGGATGGCGCGCGACTGCGGGTGGGTGTTCAGCGGCAGGTCGGGCGCGTAGGTGAAGTACTGGGCGCGCTGCACCTCGATCGGCCAGATGCGCAGCGCGGCGGCGGTGCGGAACTCGCAGTGCGTGTTCTGCCCCACGGCCTGGCGCGCGCGCAGGCCGGCGCCGCGCGGCAACGTCGGGCCGGCCGCGAGGTTGGCGTCTTCCGGGTCGGGCACGAACGACACCACCGTCATCGCCGGCGTGGGCGCCAGGAAGTGCGGGTAGACGATGTCGAGCAGGTGGCCCGTGAAGCGCGGGTATTCGGCGTCGAGCTTCAGGCCCACGCGCGCCGAGAGAAAGGCCGTGGCCTCGATCAGCCGCTCCACGTACGGGTCGGCGACTTCCTGGCCCTCGATGCCCAGCCGGTGCGCGATCTTCGGGAACGCACGGGCGAACTCCGAGGCGCTTTCGCGGAAGTAGCGCAGCTCCTGCTCGTACAGGCTCAGCAGCCGAGGGTCCATGTGGACTTACCTTGGGTTTTGCGCCATGTCCACGATCTCTATGCGGCCCTCTTCCAGATCGACGCGGCTTCGCATGAGGAACTCGAGCGGTACGGGCTGCGCCCACAGCATGCCGCGGATCTGCAGGCCGATGCTGTTGTGGGACTCCAGGGCCGGGCCTTCCATGACGAGTTCGACTTCGAGTGTGCGGGACAAAATGCGCGGCTCGAACTGCAGGATTGCGTTCTTCAAAGCCTGTTCCATGCTGACACGCTGCACCGACGAGGTGAACTGGCCAGACAGCATAGGCAATCCGTAGTTGATGACGGAGCGCGCGGCATTCGGGTGCTGCTTGTCGTCCATCGAGAGGCCGTGCCCCGTGGCATTGAAGAGCCAGCCGAGGTCGCGCAGCACGGCCTGGCGCAGCGCCTGCTTGGTGAGCGTGCGCTTGTCGTCGCCCTCGCGCTTCTCGTCGGGCGCGTGGTCGACGAGGCGGTCGAGCAGCGAAGGCTGCAGCCGCTCCTGCGCGGTGAGCTCAGCCACCGCCGCTGCTTTCGCCGCCTTCAGCAGCAGGCGTGAAGAGGATCTCGCGCACGTCCATCAGCGCGTACTCGCCCGCGTCGCTGCCGAGCACGCGCTGGCCGTAGCCGGCCCAGACCTCGGGGCGCAGCTCGCGCCACTCGGTCTTGCGCGCCAGGCGCAGCTCGCCGTCGTCCTGCGCCTCGGTGCCTTCGTAGCGCGTGGGAATCAGCGCCAGCGTTTCGCCGCCGTTCTCGAACTGCAGGTGCGCGGGCATCCAGACGCAGTCGCGCAGGTCTTCGGGCGGCTCGATCTTGATGTGCGCCAGGCGCGCGTAGGGAATCCAGTAGTACTTGCCGTTGACGAAGGCCTCGAGCACCGGGCCCAGGCGCATGTCGGCGTCGGCCAGCCATTCGAAGGGGGCGCCGTCGATGGTGCCGGCAATGGCGGGCGCGCCGTCGAAGGCGCGCTGGCGCAGGTCTTCGGCCAGCCCGCTCTCGCCGCGGCCTTGCCGCAGCAGCGATTCGATGAGCAGTGCCAGCCATTCATCGGGCTGGCCGAAGATCATCGGCGTGCGCGTGCCGGCGAACACGTCGGCGCGCAGGCCTTCGCAGCGCACGGCCTCGCCGTACACCTGCTTCATGGGCACGGCGAGCGCGTCGAGCTCGGCCGCGACGGTGAGCTGGTTGAGCGCGCGCTCCCACTGCCCGAGCACGCACAAGAGCTGCGCCATGAAGACGCGGTGCTTCGGGTCGGAGGGCTTGGCGCGCACGTCGTCGCTCAGGGCCTTGAGGGCGGCCACCGGGTCGGCGGCCTTGAGGAAGTCTGCGGCGGTCGTCGTCATGGCGGTGTGCTCCTGGAGGCGTTCGGATTCAGGTTTCGGTTCACGTCCGGGTGAACTGGCATTCGCGCACCGCGCCGCGCGCGCCGCTGGTCTTCTGCGGGGCCGACTTGATCTTCACCGTGCGGTAGCTGATGGAGACCAGCTCCGAGGGCACGCCCCAGTGGCCGCCGGAGTTGAGCACCAGCCGGCAGATGCGCGCGTTCTCCAGCGAGATCTCGAAGGTCGCCTGCGCCTCGGGCGACTGCGGATCGCCGCCGGCCTTGTAGGCGCTGATGACGACCTTCAGGTCTTTTTCCTGCGCGCGCAGCAGGCTGGCGAGCGTGGCCGTGGCCGCGTCGCTGCGGCGCGCGACGACCAGGTTGTGGGGCACGACCTGGTTCTGCGCAGACGACTCGGGCACCTGCACCGACCAGTAGTAGCCGCCGATGTTCAGGCGCGCCTTGCCGTCGTCGAAGACGCGTTCGAGTTCGCCCTCGACGGGCGAGCCCTTGCTCTCGATCATCATGACCAGGTCGGTCTCGGCCGAGCCGGTGCCGATCAGTTCGTAGAACTGCCGTGCGTCTTCGGGGCTCCAGGAGCCGTCTTCGAGAAATGCCATGTCAACCTCCGGATTCGGACAAAGAAAACTGGACCGGGACCACGCGCACCTGCCTCATGGCCGCGCACCACCGTCTGCCGTGCCAGCGCTCCTGCGCAGCAAGGCCGCGAACACCTGGCGCTCGCCGCCGGCGGCCGGTGGCTGGCCGCCGCGCACGCGCACTTCCGATACGTCGGCCTGCGCCGCGGTGGCCACGCCGAACAGGCGCGGCGCGCTGTGGGGCGCGGCCGGTACCGCCATGACGAGCAGGCGCGCCTCGCCGGCCGCGTCGAGCCAGGGCAGGTCGAAACGCTTGACCGCCGGCTGCTCGGGCGTGCCGCGCTTGAAGCGGTTGGTTTCGCCTGCCCCGTCGGGGTACACGGCCTGCAGCGCGCCGCGCGCGTCGATGCCGGTGATGACGAGGTCGAGCGAACGGCCGCTGGTATTGCGCACGTTCAGGCGCACGCGCTCGCCGGTCCGCAACGCAGGCAGCACGCTCGCGGCCTCGGCGACGGGCACGCTGCGCAGCAGCCGGTCGGCGCTCCAGACTTCGAGCGCCGCATCGAAACCGTCGAGCTGGCCACCCCTGGCATGGGCCTGCAGCTGCGCCAGCCACTTGAGCTGCGCCATCGCCTGCAGGCGGCGGCGCAGCGCGGCCACGTCGGGCACCACGACGGTCGAGGCGGCGGTGCCGAACACGGGTGCGAGCGCTTCGAGGCGATGGCCCGCGGGGCCGAGGTCGGTCCAGCGCACGTCGGCGCTCGCGGGGTCGTCGGCCAAGCGGATCGCGGCCGGGTAGTCGAGGCTCAGGCCGGCGGGCAACGGCTTGTCGGCGCGCACGCGCAAGGCTGTCGCGGCCGGCTCGGCAATGGGCGTGACGCTCCAGAACGCGCTGCCCGGCAGGTCTTTCAGCGCCGCGGGCACGGCGAGCCAGGCGCCGCCGAGCTTGATCTGCGCGATGGCGGCCGGTGCACGGCGCACGGTGCCGTCGTCGAGCGTGGCGAGCACGCGCACCTCCTGCTGCGGCGCCAGGCCGTCGAGCAGGCCGGCCTTGACGGCCAGGCTGTCGCCGCTGCGCTGCGCGCCCCACACCGGGCGCGTGGACGCAGGCGCGCCGCTGTTGGCGAACAGTGGCGCATCGAGGTTGCCCTCGGCCACGGGCGACGGCAGCTCGCGCGTGGGAAAGCGCTGCGCGAGCTCGTCGATGACCGGCGGGTACAGCGCGAGCACGCCGTCGAACAGGTCGCGCCAGGTGGCGGGCTTGCGCGCCAGCGACTCGACCACGGCCCAGGTCAGGAGGCCCTGCGGCCGGGCGCTGCGCGCCTTGCGCGGCAGGCGCAGCTCGGGCGTGATCTGGTGGCTCTCGGATGCGAACAGCGCCACGTAGCGGGCGCGCGGCACGGCGTCGGTCGTCGCTGGCGGAGACAAGAACCGCGCCGTCGACGCACCGCCCGCAAGCTGCGTCGCGCGCAGGCCGCGCCAGCGCACCTCGTCGTCCGCCGGGCCCTCGGCGGTCGCGGGCGCATCGCCCGTGCCGCGCGTCATGGAGTTGGCGGAGCAGGTGTCGAACACCGAGGCGACGAACACGTTCTTCGCGAGGAAGGCCTGGATCCAGGCGTCGAAGTCGACGTCGCGCAGGTCGCCGCTGAGCGCGGCATCGGCGCCGAGCGTGCCGCGCACGTCGCGCGCGAGAAAGTTCTCGGACAGGCCGTCGGGCTCCTGGTAGCGCTTGGCCACGTCGCGCAGGCGCGTGCCATGGCCGGAGAAGTACAGCAGCACGAAGTCGCCGCTGGCCGACTGCGCGAGCAGCCGCGCCAGCGCGTCGTGGATGGCCTGCGATTCGGGCAGCGCGGCACCGGGCACGCCGTCGGCGAGCACGGCAATGTCGGGCGCGGTGAAGCCCTGCTTCAGCAAGGCGTCGCGCATGAGCATCACGTCGTTGCGCGGCGCCTGCAGCCACAGGGCCTGCGGTTGGTTGACGAGTTCGGAGACACCGACGAGCAGCGCGCGCTGCGCGGCCTGCGCGGCGACACCGCCCGCGCCCCACACCACCAGCGCGAGCAGGAACCGCAGGCTGCACGCGCGCCAGTTCATGGTGGCTCCGAGGCCGGTCCGGCCGACGCCACGAGCGGCGACGTCGCGAGCACCGACAAACCGCCGACGGGATCGGCCACGCGCAGGCGCCAGACGCCGTTCGGCCCCGGCCCGCCGACCACTTCGGCCGACATCGTGCGCAGCAGGCGATCGGCCTCGTCGATGCGCACGCCCTCGTTCCAGCGCACGACCAGGTTGGCCTGCGCCGCGACCGGTGCCACGGGCACCGAGCGGAAGCGCACGTCGTCGTCTTCGGCGGTGCCGCGCCCGCCGATGAGTCCCACGTTCTGGATCACCGCGAACAGCGCCACCGCCGCGAAGGCCGGGCGCGCCCAGCCTTCGGCGCCGAACCAGCGGCGGATGCTGCCCCACCAGCCGTCCTCGGGCCGCGGCAGCGGCCGGGCGGGCGATGGCGGCGGCGCGGCGGGGGTCTCCTCCTGCGGTTGCGCCAGCGCGCGGCCGAGTTGCAGGCCGGCATCGCGGTACAGCGCCTGGTAGTCGGTGCGCGGGTCCTGCGGGCCCAGCGGCGTGCCCGAGAGCACCGAGAACGCGCCGGCCACGCCGCGCAGCGCGATGCGACCGGGCTCGGGCGCGATGTCGGGCGCCGCGTGCGCGGCCCATTCGTCGTGCACCGCACGGATCGCGGCGAGCCGCGTGGCCGACACCTCGCCGAGCACGCGCGCGGCCAGCTGCGGGCTGGGTTCGAGCGTGAGCACGTTCCAGGCCTGGACCACGCCGAACATCGGCTCGAAGGGCTCGTCGTCGGGCTCCAGCAGCACGTCGAAGGGGCCGGCCCAGTCGGGCTCGCCCGCGGCCATCCAGCCCTGCCAGAGGTCGCCGTGGATGCAGCGGTCGAGCAGCACGCCGAGCAGGCGCCCGTCGTGCACCACGCTCACGAGGCGGCCCGGCGCCCAGCGCGCGGTGAAGGCGCGCCGGGCGACAGCCTCGCGGCGCCGGGCCAATTCGGTCAAAGGGAGCAACAGGTCCGACGCCCCGGACGCGCCCGCGCTGCGGCCATGCGGCATCGCGACGGGTGCAGCGTCCGGCGCGGCATCGCCGGGCGGCGCGCCGGTTTCGAACGCATGGCGGATCACGCTGAGCGGGGGCCAGAGGTCGGTGGTCATGGCGTCTGTTCCTGAATGGCTATGTCTTCAGACATAAGACGCTTCAGCCCCGAGGATTTTGAAAACCTGCAGGATCGCCGCCATGTTGTCGGCCTCGATGGCGATACCCAGGGTCTGGCCGATCCAGCTGCCGATGCGGGTCTGCGCATAGCCGGCGCCCAGCCCTTCGCGCTTGTGCACGAGGCCCAGCCGGCCGGCGCGGTAGTGGTACGAGGCGATCGCATGGCGCGAGGCCACGCCCGACAGCCCGCCCTCGGCCTCCTGCCCGAAACCTTCGCACAGCAAGATGCGCTCGGGCTCGGGCAGCCCGGCGATGAAAGCGCGCGCCGCCAGCTGCACGGCCTGCGCGCTGAGGCCGTGCTCGGCCAGGCAACCGTCGAGGTCTTCGCCCGGGCCGAGCTCGTCTTCGAGCTGGGCTTCGGTGATCTGGTCGCCGATGGAGACCTTGCGGCGAAACGAACTGGCGCGCGTGCAGTCGATGAGGTAGCGGCGGAAGTACGCGCACAGTGCGAAAGCGGTGGAAGGCGCGCTGTGGCCGGCGCGCTCTTCCGACTCGTCGGGGTCGGCATCGAGCCGCAGCACCTTCACGTAGATGAACTGCGCCACCAGCTCCTGCCGCCCCTCGCCCAGCACCTGCAGCTCGGGCGGATTGCAGGCCACGAGCGCATCGCCCACGATGCGGTACATGGTGCCCATGTCGTCCGAGGACAGCGTCTGCCGGCGCCGCCAGAGGCGGACGAGTTCAGAGCTCTCGGCGGACGAAAGGGTTTCCTGCATGAAGGGCCAAGGGGGTCGAGAAAGGTGAGGTCAGTCGTCGACGCAGACGCCTTCGGTCGGAACGAGGCACTGCGGAAGATTCGCGCCGACCGGGCCACCGCGCGTGCGGATCGCACCCGACACCGCCGCCTGCGCGACGGCCAGGCCGCGCGGCAGCAGGATCCACAGCTGCCCGCGCTCCTTCATGCGGCGCGCGTTGGTGGCGGCCTGCTGGCCGTTGCCGAAGAAGTAGTCGGCCCGCACCGCGCCGCGGATGGCGCCGCCGGTGTCCTGCGCGATGGTCAGGCGCTGCATGGGTGCACCGCTGCCGGGCGTGCGCGTCGACACGAACACCGGGTAGCCCAGCGGCGTGCTGCGCGGATCGACCGCGATCGAGCGGCCGGCCGACAGCGGCACGCCGAAGGCGCCCACCGGGCCGCCCGCGGGCGAGGTCGATTCCTTGAAGAACACGTAGCTCGGGTCCTTGATGCCGGAGCCGGTCACCGCGCCGGCCGTGCGCCGGCCCGGCACCACCACCGCGCCGCTGGCCGTGGGCCGTGCCAGCGTGAAGCCGCGCGTGCGGATCACGCTGTTGTCGATGGCGCCCGTGTCTTCGTCGTCGCCGTCGTCCAGCGTCAGCTCGAGCGAGCCGCCGCGCACCTTCACGGCGCTGCGCGGCTTGCCGTTGGCGGCCTGCGCGATGGTCGGGCGGAAGGGCTGGCCGTTCTGCTCGGCATACGCCACGCGCACGACTTCGCCGCTGGGCAGCTTGATGCGGCCCGAGCCCTGGATCTGCATCTCGTACAGCGCCGTGGCGCTGCTCACGAAGGCCAGCACCTTGGCGTTGGGCGCGCCCTTGGTCTCGATCTCTTCGCGCGTGTAGTACGGCAGCAGTCGCTTGCCGTCGATGCGCAGGCGCACCTTGCGGTCGAGCGTGTCGCGGGTGATGGCGGAAAGGTCGAGCGCGTACAGGCCCGGTGCGCCCATGTCGCGCGTGCTCAGGCCGCTTTGCACGATCACGTTGCGGCCCTCGACCTTCGCGGCCACCGTGCCGCTGCCGGCCGGGAGCTTGCGCGCATCGACGAACAGCATGTCCTCGGGCTGGCCGTAGACCGGGTAGATGAACGGCGCGACGTAGGTGCGGCTGCCCGCGATCTCGGGCTCGAAGTAGCCGGTGACCACGCCGTCGGGCTTGCGGTCGTCGTCGCGGATCTGGTAGGCCGAGAACTCGCTCTCGAAGAAGCCGCGAATGGCCTGCGTGCTCTTGCCGTCGACCTTCAGCGCGCGCTCGCACACCTCTTTCCACTCGGCGCCGCGGCCGTTGAGCACCTTGCAGCTGCCCAGGAAGGCCGGCCAGCTTTCCGAGAAGTCGTCGCGCGCCCAGCCCGGCACGGCGTCGAAGCCGACCGAGGTGTAGGTGGCGAGCTGGGTCGAGAAGGTGCGCGCCTGCCCCGCCACGCTGCCGCCGGTGGGACGGGCCGGTGCGGTCGCGGGGTCGGCCGTGGTGGGCGCGGTGGCGGCCGTGCCCGTGGCGGACGGCGGCGTGTTGGCGCAGGCGGCCAGCAGCACCAGCGCGACCACGGCGGCCGTTCGGCAGAGGGGAAGCGCGAAGTGCGGCGACGGTGACGTGTGCATGAAAGTCTCCTGGTCGTGGTCGTGGAATGGGGGCCGAAAGCGGCCGACGCTCTACAGACGATTACTTCTCGACGATTTTGAAATTCGCGACGCCATAGACGTCGTTGCACGGCGGGGCGCCCGGCGCGCACACCGGTTTGCCCAACAGCGGTGACGGCCCGGTGCCGCGCGTGGCTTCGAGTGCCGCGAGCACCGGCAGCGGGAACTGCGGGAACACGCCTTCGTTCTGCACGCCCGAGGCGCCGAAGTCGCGCTCGTGCTCGCTCACGAGCACCGCGAACTGGTTGGTGCCGGCCGGCCCGCCAGCGTCCATCGGCCAGGAGGCGCGCGGCAGCGCCAGCGCGGCGTTGGCGGTGATCTTGTTGTACTTGTCGAGCAGGTTCGGGAACAGCAGGAACATCTCGCCGCCGCTGGACAGCAGGAACACATAGACGAAACCGTCGCGCTTGCTGCGCACCTCGAAGGCCAGCTTGTCCTTGCCGATGGCGACCTCGGCCTTCTTCGGCGTGGCCGTGACTTCGAAGCCCGGGGCGGCGCCGGCGGCGAGCGATTGCAGTGATTCGGCGGGGGTGCGGGCGTGGCGGTTTGCGCCGTCTTGCCGGCATCGCCTTCGCTGCCCGAGCGGCCGAGGAACCACCATCCACCGCCCGCTGCGGCGACCAACACGGCGGCGGCGACGGCGCCGAGGACGGCCTTGTTGCTGCCACTGCCCTTGTTGTTGTTCGCAACAGGTGCCTTGGCGGCGACGGGCTTGGGCATGTGGGCCGTGCCGATCACGGTGGGTGCGTCGGCACCCGACTGACTGCTTCGAGCACCCGAGGGCGGCACGGTGCGCGGCGTGGGCGCGATGCTGTGGCCGACCTCCAGGCCCAATGCCGCGCGCAGCTCCGCCATCGACTGCGGCCGTGCCTCGGGCCGAACGCCCAGGCCCGCGTCGATCGCCGCGAGCAGCCGGTCGCTGTAGCGCTGGCGCAGGATGTCGTTGCCGGCCAGCGGCACGTAGCTGTCGGACAGCAGCCGCGCGACCGAGGGCGGCGGTGCCCGGCCGCACACGGCGACGTGCATCACGGCGGCGAGCGCGTAGACGTCGGTCCATGCGCCCTGTGACATGTCGGGCATCTCGGCGTACTGCTCGATGGGCGCGTAGCCGGGCTTGAGGATGACGGTGATCGCCTGGGTCTTGTCGGTGATCACGCGGCGCGCGGCGCCGAAGTCGAGCACCACGGGGCGGCCGGAGCCTTCGAGCAGGATGATGTTGTCGGGGGCGATGTCGCGGTGGTAGCAGTGGGCGTTGTGCATCACGGCGAGGGCTTGCGTGACGCCGTCCATGATGCGGGTGAGCCAGGCTTCGTCGACGCCTGCGGGGATGGCTACGAGTGCCTCTCGCAAGGTGTCGCCCTTGTAGAAGGGCATGACCATGTAGGTGGTGCCCTTTTCTTGCCAGAAGCGGTAGACCTTGAGGAGCGAGGGGTGGTCGAACTGGGCCAAGAGGCGGGCTTCGTTGATGAAGCTGCGCATGCCCAGGTCGAAGGTTTCTCTGTGTCTTTCTGACAAGGGGACTACGGTGCCGTCCTGCTGTCTTGTGGAGAGCGATGTCGGCAGGTATTCCTTGATGGCTACTACGCGCTCCAGCGTGTGGTCCCAGGCTTCGTAGACGACGCCGAAGCCGCCTTGGCCTACGACTCGGGTGACTTCGAATTCGGCGAGGCGGCTGCCTACGGGGAGGAGGCCTGCGTCGTGGGTGGCTGTGGCGGGACTTGTTACCGGGGTGCCTGAGGCTGTGGTGAAGCCGCCGGCTGTGATGACTGTGGCCCCGCCTGTGTCAGCTTCGGTTGTGGGCGTGCGTGAGACGACTCGGGTGCGGTCGTCTTCCGGGGGAAGGGCGTTGTCGGTCATTGACCTGCTCCTGCTAGGTGAACGCCGTTTTGGGTTTGCTTCCCGAGGCCGGGTCTCGCCCCGGCAGGCGACCTACTTTTCTTTGCTTCGCCAAAGAAACGTAGGCAAAAGAAAGGCGACCCTACTGTCTGCGTCCCTACGCTTCGCTTCGGGCAACCTGCGGTGCTCGCGTTTCGCGGATCAGGGCTCGCAGCTGTTTGAGCGAAGCGAGTTCTGCGAGAC
>NZ_JBYSZY010000080.1:0-22834 GCF_058787635.1 Variovorax sp. FW305-3-2-15-B-LB1
ATAAGAATTCATATAATATTTGTCGCTTGATTGAATGAACGACGGCCTGGCTTCCAGGCACCGCAGAAGGAGCGCCGATGACCCCGACCCCTATGCCCCCACGCGCCACCACCCAGGCCTTCTTCGATCCCGCGACAGGCACGGTGTCCTACGTGATCTGGGACCGTGCGACGAAGCGCGCCGCCGTCATCGACCCGGTGCTCGACTACGACTTCCGCTCCGGCCACACCGACACCGCCTCGGCCGACCGCCTGCTGGCCTACGTTCACGCGCAGGCCCTGCAGGTCGACTGGATCCTGGAGACCCACGCGCACGCCGACCACCTCTCGGGCGCGCGCCATGTGCAGTCGCAGGCCGGCGGGCGCATCGCCATCGGCGAGCACATCCGCACGGTGCAGGCCACCTTCCGCCACCTCTACAACCTGGAGCGCGACTTCCTGCCCGACGGCAGCCAGTTCGACCACCTCTTCAAGGACGGCGAACGCTTTCACATCGGCGAGATCGAGGCGCAGGCGCTGCGCGTGCCCGGCCACACGCCGGCCGACATGGCCTACCTCGTCGACGACGCGGTCTTCGTCGGCGACACGCTCTTCATGCCCGACCTGGGCAGCGCGCGCGCCGACTTTCCGGGCGGCGACGCGCGCGAGCTCTACCGTTCGATGCGCCGGCTGCTCGCGCTGCCGCCCGAGACCACGCTGTACGTCTGCCACGACTACCCGCCCGCCACGCGCGAGCCGCGCTGGCAGAGCACGGTGGCGCAGCAGCGCGCCCACAACATCCACGTGCGCGACGGCATCGGCGAAGACGACTTCGTGCGCATGCGCACCGCGCGCGACGCCACGCTCGAAGTGCCGACGCTGATCCTGCCGTCGATGCAGGTCAACGTGCGCGGCGGCCGCCTGCCGCCGCCCGACGACAACGGCGTGGCCTACCTGCGCATTCCGCTGAACACGCTGCCGGGCCACCGCCCGCGCACCACGCCGCCGGCCTGAGGCCTGCGTGACCTAGCGCCGCCGCTCCACATACGGCCGTGCCTGCAGCAGCACGATCTTGTCGCCCACGGTCGCCCACTCGATGTCCTGGTCGACCGCGTTGAAGGTGCGCTTCACCGCCGCGCCCACAGCGGCGAGCCGCACCACCAGCTCGTCGGTCAGCACGTGGCGGCCGACTTCCACGGGCACTTCCTTCACGCCGCCGTCCTTGTCCAGCTGCAGCGCCGTCTCCTCGGCCGAACGGCTGAGCACCTGGATGGCTTTCGACCAGCTCGAGTACATCACCTGCTCCGCCACGCGCTTGCCCTCGACCACGCGGATGCCGATGCCGCGCTTGGCCGAGATGTAGGTGACGTGCGGGTGGCCCGCGTCGAAGGGGTCGCGCGTGATCATCACGCCGGCGTTCGTCGAGTCGATGGCGGTCTGCACGAACACGCCCATCAGCACCGACTCGGCGCCGAAGCCCGCGGCGCTGCGCGCCTCCCAGGCCTCGGGGTTGAACACCGAGGCCCACACTTTCTTCACCGCGAGCTCGAGCGCATCGCCGGTCTTCACGTTGGGCACCGTGGTGTAGAGCCCCGCGCCGCTGAAGCCCGGCAGGTCTTCCGAGTTGGACGAGCTGCGCACGAACACGCCGCCCCCGCCCAGCTGCGCCTGCCACGCCGCGCGCCAGGCCGCCGCGGTGGCGGGCTCGACGGGCCATTGCACGATCTCGTCGCGCAGCTGCGCCAGCGCCTTCAGCCGCACCTGCGGGTCGCCCGCGAAGCCGGGCTGCTGCTGCATGCGCGCGATGCGCTCGGCCAGCCCGTTCGATCGCATGAAGCGGTCGTAGTGCGCGAACGGAATGCAGAAGCCGTCGGGCACGGTCGTCGAGGGAATGCGCGCGGCCAGCACCGCGCCGAGGTTGGCCGCCTTCGAGCCGCATTGCACGCTGTGCCGCGCGCGCAGCGAGGCCAGCGGCAGCAGGCGCGCCTCGCGCAGGTCCGGCTTCGCGGCCTTGCTGCCGGGCAGCGCGCCGGTGGCAGCCGCACGCACGGCGCGCGGCGGCAGCGCGGCGATTTCTTCCGGCGTGAGGCGGCGCAGCTGGTAACCCGAGGCCGCCACCTTCAGCGCCACCCACTGGCCCGCATGCGCCTTCAGCACCGTGGCTGCATCGCGCACGTAGGCGTTCGGAATGCCCCAGCCCTTGGCCAGCAGGTTGACGTGCGACAGCGCCGTGGACGGCCGCTCGGTGAGCACGCCGGCCACCGGCGGCAGGTTGATCGGCACCTCGCGCAGCACGGCGATGTCGTCGGGCAACAGCGCGTTCAGGCCCGAGGCGTCGTTCACGATGCGCACGCGGCCGGTGGCGGTGCCCAGATTCATCGGCAGGTAGGGCTGCTCGCGGATCAGCGCCTCCTGGCTCACGAAGTCGATGCCGGCCTCCTTCGCGATGCGCTCGTGCAGCGTGGAGTTGGTCTTGAACTTCACCGGCGCGAAGAAGCTGGCCTTCACCTGTGCCTCGGCCTCGCGCAGCAGCGGCACGGTGAGCCGGTCGCCTTCCCAGAACTCGTAGGTGAAGGTGCCGATGTTCTGCTGCCAGCTCAGCGTGCCGAACAGGAAGCGGCGGTCCGGCACGAGGTAGTTGCGGTCGATCTCGCGCTTGACCGTGTTCGGCGTGAGCCGCGTGTCGCGCAGGAAGCGCACATGCAGCTGGAAGCGCGGCGTGTCGATGTAGTGCATGCGCGCCGGCTTCGCCTGCCGGTCGATCGCGAACAGCACATGGGCCAGCTGCATCGGCGTGCCGGCGTCGTAGACGCGCGCCAGCATGTCGAAATCGCCCTGGCTGCGCAGCGCCGGCAACGAGGCGGGCACCGCGGGGCGCAGCACCAGTTGCGCGGCGGGCCCTTCGGGCTGCGGCTGGTTCTGCTGCTGGTAGTACGACGGCTTGCGCGCGAGCTGCGCACCGGCCGGCGCGACGGCCATCGTGCACAGCGCCAGGGCCGGCAGCCACGCCAGTGCAACACCGTTCTTCTTCTGCCTGTTGGAATCGTTCTTCATGGGGCTCCTCCTTCATTGCCGACAAGCGCGGATTCTCGCTGGCGGCCCGCCCCATTTTTCGCGTGTCGGCCGCGCTACGTCGCCTGCGTCGACTGCCCGCATTGCGCGCAGAACTTCGCGCCGGGCGCCATCGCCGTGCCGCACTGCCGGCAGGCCGCGGGCAGCATCGACGTGCCGCATTGCTGGCAGAAGCGTGCACCGGCCGTGTTCACCGCGCGGCAAGCGGGGCAGGCGCTGCCGCCGGGTGGCGGTGGCGGTGCGTCGCGGCCGTACCCATAGCCACCTTGCGAACCGTGGTGCCCGCCGCCACCGCCGTGGCGCGCGCCGCCATGTCCACCGAAGAGTCGTTCCAGCATGCCCATGTGTTTCTCCCTTGCGTCGTGCAACAGGGCCGGTGGCAACGTCGCCGATGGCGATGAATTCCCGCGGGCCTGCAGACAGTGGATTCCCTGAAGCCGCTTCAGGGTCAAGCGCCCCCGGCAAAGACCCTCGCAGGCCGCGGTGCTTCACGGCCATGCCCATGCCGAAAGCGCCGCCGCCGCCCCGCCGCTACAGTCGGCCGCAAGGAGCGTCTTTCTCATGCAACCATTCGATTTCGACCTCTTCGTCATTGGCGGCGGCAGCGGCGGTGTGCGCGCCGCGCGCATGGCGGCGCAGACCGGCGCACGCGTCGCGCTGGCCGAGGCCGCCGAGCTCGGCGGCACCTGCGTCAACGTGGGCTGCATCCCGAAGAAGCTCTACAGCTATGCGGCCGGCTATGCCGAGTCGTTCGAGGAAGCCGAAGGCTACGGCTGGAAGCTCCCGTCGGCGCCGCAGTTCGACTGGGCGCACCTCAAAGCCCAGCGCGCCAAGGAGATCAGCCGGCTCAACGGCATCTACGGCTCGCTGCTGAAGAACTCGGGCGTCACGCTCGTCACCGGCTGGGCGCAGCTGGTCGATGCGCACACGGTGGAAATCGAAGGCAAGCGCCACACCGCGCGCCACCTGTTGGTGGCCACCGGCGGCACGCCCTTCGTGCCCGAGATTCCGGGCCGCGAGCACATCGTGACCTCCGACGCGATGTTCGACCTCGACCCGTTCCCCAAGCGCCTGCTGGTGGTGGGCGGTGGCTACATCGCCTGCGAGTTCGCGTCGATCTTCAACGGCCTGGGGTCCAAGGTGACGCAGCTGCACCGCCGCGCCCACCTGCTCACCGGCTTCGACGACGACGTGCGCCAATTTCTTGCCAACGAGATGGGCAAGGCCGGCGTCGACGTGCGCCTGAACTGCGAGGCGTCGTCCATCGCGCGCGGCCCCGACGGCCTCGTGGTCACGCTCGCGCGCGGCCAGCAGATCGAGGCCGACACCGTGCTCTTCGCCACCGGCCGCGTGCCCAACACGCAGGGCCTCGGCCTCGAGGCCGCGGGCGTGAAGCTCGACGCCAAGGGCGCCATCGCGGTCGATGCGCACTACCGCACCTCGGTGCCGTCGATCTACGCGGTGGGCGACGTGTCGACCCGCGTGCAGCTCACGCCCGTGGCGCTGGCCGAGGCGATGGTGGTGGTCGATGCGCTGTTCGGCAAAGGCAAGCGCGGCATGGACTACGAGTTCATTCCCACCGCGGTGTTCACCCACCCCAACATCGGCACCTGCGGCTACAGCGAGATCGACGCCCGCGCGAAGTTCGGCGAGGTCACCGTGTTCTCCAGCGAGTTCAAGTCGCTGCGCCACACCCTCTCGGGCCGCAGCGAGCGCACCTTCATGAAGCTCGTGGTCGACAAGAAGAGCGATCGCGTGGTGGGCCTGCACATGGTGGGCGCGGACGCGGGTGAAGTCGTGCAGGGCTTCGCGGTGGCGATGCGCGCGGGTGCGACGAAGGCGCTGTTCGACAGCACCATCGGCATCCACCCCACCGCTGCCGAAGAGTTCGTGACGATGCGCGAACCGATGCCGGGCTGAGCAGTCAGAGAAGCTCGGAGCCTCCGGACTCCTGGGGGACCCGAGTCAGGCGGTCTCGTTGTCAGGATGGCCAGCAAAGACTGACCGACATCCGACGCACGCTGGAGAACTCAGCGCGACTTGCGCTTGTAGAAGACCTGTGACTTCAGGTTCTGTGCAATCGGCTCGACTTCGGCCTGCCAGGCATTCATGAAGTCTGCCGTGCACACACCGTCCGGCGTCTTGTCGAACAGTTCACGCACCACACGCACGCCGTTCTTCGTGCGCTTGTAGCTGCTCGCAAATTCGAGATATCGGCCGCGCTTCGTCAACGATTCCGGGAGTTGGGCAAAGCTCACGCCGGGCGCCAGTTCGATGTCGTAGCTCTCATCGATCTTGAAGCCTTCGCAGTAGTGGCGCCTCGTGACGGGGGCCTGCTCCCCCTTGAATGCAAAGCCGGCAACGGACAGCGGCAGGTTCACGACGGGCGCCAACCGGAAGGCTCCGGAAGTGCCGGCTTGCAGGTAGTTGTCGATCTCGAAGGTAAAGCCGAACGCGTACTCGTCCGACAGGGCCTTGGCCTCGGACAGATCGCCGCGATCCAGTTCGCCCTTGGCCTTGAAGCCGGAGCCCGACAGCGTGCGTCGAACGAAGTCGCGAACGGTGGCCGCTTTCAGGTCACGCATGTAGGTGCGCATTTGCGCGGCCCGTGTTCCCTTGAGGCTGATCTGGATATCGCCCGTCGCGCTGCCATCGGCGCCGATGCGAAGCCGGGTCCGCACATGCTGCTGCGTGCGATCGGGGGCCGAAGGCGGGATGGTCGCCAATGTCGTGGCCGCTCCGACATGAAGAACCGGCTTGCCATACGAGCCATCCGGCAGGTAGCCGAAGGGAATCTCCTTGGCCGTCGCGTCCAGGTAGATCTTCCAGTCGGGCAGATAGTTGATGACGTGATTGACCATGGACACGACAGGCGTGGCTGGCAGGTCGAGTTGGTTGCCGGCATTGATCAGCACCTGCTCGCCCCGGATACCGGCCGCGCGCCACAGCGCCTGCAGCAGCGTCGCGTGGTCCTTGCAGTCGCCCATCTTGTTGTCGAGCACCGTGTCGGTGTCTCGTGGCACGACCGCTCCCACGCCGATGCAATTGCCACCATAGGTGATGTTGCGGGACACCCATTCGTACAGCAGCCGGGCGCGTGTGAGCGGATCGGTCTGGTCACCCACGATGGACTTCGCCAGCGTCGTCACACGGGTCGTGGGCTCGGCCTTGGGCAAGGCACGGTCGCCATAGGCCTTGGCGATCGATTCGTAGCTCGGAAAGGTGCTCACCATCAGCACCGGAAATTCCTCCAGGCGCCAGATTCCTTCGTCCGCCTCGTCATAGGTCCGCGGCACAGGATTGCGGTAGCGCCACTCACGCACCTGAAGGCCGTTGTCCTCGCGGGCGGCTTCTTCCTGCAGGTTGTGGCTTTCGAACTTCAGGGCGAGTGGCTTGGCGAAACGAACCGTGATGCGAGCATCTTCATAGACGGTCGCGGGCGAGAACGACTGCACAACCGAGAAAGCACCCGGAAAGATGGGCTCCTTGTCTGCCACCCGGTACTTCACCCCGACCGTATCTCCCACGGCCACGTCCGGAAACACCACCGAGAGTCGCGTGTAGTCCGAGAAAAGCGGCTTCGCACCGTCACGCCCGTTGTTGACCTCGGTCTGGTAGTTGGTCGAAGGCACCGCAATGCGCCGTCCATCGGCCTTCAACGTGTAGGCCTCCAGGATCTCGCCCTTCTGGATGCTCGTGCTGTACGAGAAGGACAAGGACTTCGCGTCTTCCAGCGCGCTCGCGTGCAGCACCTGGTTCGCCGATGCATAGGTCATCGTGGACCGGCCGTCCGACGCGACTTCGTAGTCCGCGTGCCACTGCTTTGAAATGACATGGGCCTGCTGAGGTTCCGCGGTCTGCGCCACCGCAGCACTCGCCAGAACGGCCGTCAGGCAAAACACCCCCCAAGGCCGCACGATGGCCTGTTGCATCCGTCCGAACATGATTTCCTCCAGCGCTTCTTGTGTGGGAACGGAGTGCAGACCCCGTCGTGTCGCGCCGTGCGAGGCGCGTTTCAAAATGATACAGAAGTCGCGCCAACCGTCGAGGCTAGAGGCGAGCCCCATGCTGCTTGCCTTCCAGCAGCTTCACCATCACGAACAACACCCGGTTCGCCGGCGTCGGCACGCCCAGCGCTTCGCCGCGCCGCACGACCAGCCCGTTGAGGTGGTCGATCTCGCTGCGCTTGCCGCGTGCGAGGTCCTGCGCGGTCGATGAGTACTGCGAGGGCATCGACTGCGCGATGCCGCGCACCGCCGCATCGACATCGCCCGGAATCACCACGCCTTCGGCCTTCGCCACCGCGAGGCATTCGGCAACCACGTCGCGGATCACGTCCGTCACGCCCGTGCCCTGCACGAGTTCGCCGTAGGGCAGTTGCGACACGGCCGACAGCGCGTTGTAGGCGCAGTTGAGCACCAGCTTGGCCCACAGCGCGCCGCGCACGTTGTCGGAAATCTGCGTGGGCACGCCAGCGGCGATCAGTGCCTGCGCGACCTCGTCGCTGCGGCGCGAGGGCGCGATCACCAGCTCGCCGCGGCCGTGGTGCTTCACATGGCCCGGCCCCGCCATCTCGGTCGCCACGTAGACCACGGCGGCGGCCACGTCGTGCGACGGCAGCGCCGCGCGCACGCGCGCGTCGTTGTCGACGCCGTTCTGCAGCGTGAGCACCAGCGCGCCGGGCGCGAGGTGCGGCTGGATCTGCGCGGCGGCCGATTCGGTGTCGGTGGACTTCACGCAGAACAGCACCAGGTCGGCGCCCTGCACCGCGCTCGCTTCGGTGCTGGCCTCGAGGCGCACCTGTTCATCGAAGGCCTTCGTCTCCAGCCGCAGCCCATGTGCGCGCACCGCCTCCACATGCGAAGGCCGGCCGATCAGCACCACGGCGTGGCCTGCGCGCGCCAGCATGGCGCCGTAGTAACAGCCGACCGCGCCGGCACCCATGACTGCGACTTTCATCGATTCGATTCCTTGGTTGTTCCGTGGACAGAGCGTAGCGAAGACGGCCGCTTCATGCCTCGGTCTCCACGCCGCGCGACTTCTGCCCTTCGCCCATGATCCATTCGCGAAACGCCGCGAAGGCCGGCAGGTCGAGGCGGTCGGGCCGATAGCACAGGTAGTGGCCCTGGTCGACGCGCACCGGCGTGCCGCACGGGCTCAACAGCGCGCCTTCGGCCAGCTCTTCCTGCACCAGCAGTTTCGGCACGAGGCCGATGCCCAGCCCGTTGAGCGCCGCCTGGATCAGCGCCGAGTACTGCGCGAAGCGCGGGCCGGCCACGGTCTGCACCTCGGGCACACCGTGCTGCGCGGCCCACTGGCGCCAGGCGGTGGGCGCGCCCTCGTGGTGCAGCAAGGTGTGGCCGACGATGTCGACGGGCTGCACGATGCGATGCCGCCCCTCGACCAGCGCGCGCGCCACGATCAGCACGAACTCGCGCCCCGCGATGTATTCGGACACCACGCCGGGCCAGCCGTCGGGGCCGTAGCGGATGGCGGCATCGACGCCGGCCGGGATGCCGTCGCTGGGCTCCAGATGGCGGCTGAAGCTCAGCATCACGTGGCGGCTTTTCTGGCTGAAGGCCGGCAGGCGCGGAATGAGCCATTTGGTGAGGAAGGTGGGCACGCTGGCCAGCGTGAGCAGGCCGGCGCCGGCATCGCCCGAGCGCGCCTCGAAGGTCGCGGTCTCGATGGCGCGCAGGCCGCCCGAGATCTTCTGCCAGTACACGCGCCCCTGCGGCGTGAGCTGCACGCCGCGGCCGTTCTTCTGCAGCAGCTCGCGGCCCAGAAAAGCCTCGAGCCCCGCGATCTGCTTGCTGACGGCGCTCACGGTGATGCACAGCGCACCGGCCGCGAGCGTGATGCTCTGCTGGCGCGCCACGGCGTCGAAGGCCAGCAGTTCCTGAATGGTGGGGCAGTCGCGTTTCATGCCTGGCTCCGGTTGATGAAAGTCGTGTGAAAAACACTTGCCGATTGCTCAAGTGTCGTCATCCAACTTTCACCCATAAGTGTGCATCTGCTTCCTAGAATTCGCTGGAACACGGCAATCCGCCGTGGGCAAAAAGTAGAGCATCCGGAAAGTATGCCGGGTGCGCAAGACCTTCGGAGACACCCTTGATTCGCGGCATCTCGCTCGTCTACGGCCTGTACCTGCTGCTGCCCATCGCCCTGCTGGCGATCGGCAGCTTCGGCGGCAACTGGACCAACACGCTGCTGCCCACGGGCGTCACCGGGCAGTGGTATGTCGACCTGTGGCTGGACACCTCGTTCCGCAAGGCCTTCGTGAGCAGCCTCGTGGTGGCAATGGCGGCCTGCGCGATCAACACGGTGCTGGCGCTGCCGCTGGCCTATGCGCTGTACCACGGCGCGCGGCGCGGCAGCAGCATCGCGGCGCGCATCGTGAGCGCCACGCCGGTCGCGGTGCCGACCATCACGCTGGCCTTCGGCTACATGATCGTGTTCAACACCGACCTCGCACCCTGGCTGGGCTCGATGCCGCTGCTGATCGCCGCGCACGCGATCCTCACGCTGCCCTACCTCACCAACACGCTGCTCACCGACCTGCGCCACCTGGACCTCGGGCGGCTCGAGCAGGCCGCCGCCACGCTCGGCGCCTCGGGCTGGCAGCAGTTCACCGGCATCGTGCTGCCCAGCCTGCGCCAGAGCCTGATCAGCGGGCTGGTGATGGTGGCCGCCATTTCGGTGGGCGAGTTCGGGCTGTCGAACCTGCTCACGAGCTTCCAGAACCGCACCTACCCGGTGGTGCTGCTGCAGGCCTTCTACGGCGCGACGGGCTTTGCCTGCGCGGCGACCGTCATCCTTCTCGTGCTGGCGAGCGCGTCGGCCCTTCTTTCTTCCTCCCTCGTGAAGCAGCGCGCGTAATTCCCATGAGCCTCCTCCTCGACAACGTCAGCTACAACTACCCCGGCAGCACGCACGGCCTGCACGACGTGTCGCTCGACGTGCGCACGGGCGAGCTCGTCGCGGTGATCGGGCCCAGCGGCTCGGGCAAGTCGACGCTGCTCAAGCTGGTGGCGGGGCTGGAGACCGGCCACACGGGCCGCATCGTGCTCGGCGGCGACGACATGTCGCGCACGCCGGTGCACCAGCGCCACATCGGCATGGTGTTCCAGAGCTATGCGCTGTTTCCGCACCTGAGCGTGCTGGACAACGTGGCCTACGGGCTCAAGCTGCGCAAGGTGGACACGGCCCCGCGCCGCCAGCGCGCGCAGGAGCTGCTCGACATCGTCGGGCTCGGCGACCACGCGCAGCGCGCCGTGGCGCAGCTCTCGGGCGGCCAGCAGCAGCGCGTGGCCCTGGCCCGTGCGCTCGCCATCGATCCGCGCGCATTGCTGCTCGACGAGCCGCTCTCGGCCCTCGACGCCAGCGTGCGCGGCCACCTGCGCGACCAGATCCGCTCGATCCAGCAGCGCTTCAACGCGACCACGCTGCTGGTCACGCACGACCAGGAAGAAGCGCTGGTGATGGCCGACCGCGTGGCGATGCTGAAAGACGGCCGCCTGCTGCAGATCGCCACGCCGCGCGAGATCTACGAGCACCCCGCGAGCCGCGCGGTGGCCGAGTTCGTCGGGCTCTCGACCATCCTGCCCGCCAAGGTGGCCTCGCCGGGCCGGCTCGACATGGGCTTTGCCGAGCTCTTCGCCGAGACCGGCAACCGCCCCTTCGGCACGCCCGTGCACGTGCTGGTGCGCCCCGAACACATCCGGCCCGACCCGGCGCCCGACAGCGTGAACCGCCTGGCCGGCCGCACCGGCGCGCAGCGCTACCTGGGCGCGCTCACGCGCTACGACTTCGACATGCCGGGCGCGGGCAAGCCCTTCCTCGCCGAGTCGGCCGCGCCGGCGGCCCAAGCGATCGCCATCGCCCCCGAACACCTTCGCCTGCTCGACCACTGACCTTTTCCTTCCAAGGAGCCACCATGCAACGCAGACATCTGATCCAGGCCGCCGGCGCACTGCCCGTGCTGTCCCTCGCCCGCACCGCCTTCGCCTTCGACGGCCCCGAGCTCTACGCGGGCGAGAAGGCGCTGTACGCCGAAGCGCAGAAGGAAGGCCTGTGCGTCTCCTTCGACACCGGCCCCGAGTGGGCCAACTGGAAGTCGCTGTTCCGCGACTTCAAGAAGCGCTACCCCGAGATCGAGCTGACCTACAACGACATCGGCTCGGCCGCGACCGTCGTCGCGCTCGAGAAGACCAAGCGCCGCCCGCAGGCAGACACCGCCTACTACTTCGCCGCCTCCGCCGTCGATGCCGCGAAGAAGGACGTGGTCGCGCCCTTCAAGCCCGTCAACTTCGACAAGCTGCCGCCGGTGTTCCGCGAGGCCGAGGGCCGCTGGTTCACCATCCACACGCTCAACATCGCTTTCCTGGTCAACAAGAAGCTGGTGAAGAACGTGCCCACCGGCTGGGCCGACCTGCTCAAGCCCGAGTTCAAGAGCACGGTGGTGTACCTCGACCCGCGCTCCACCGGCATCGGCCAGGTGCTGACCTTCGCCGCGGCGTATGCCAACGGCGGCAGCGTCGACAACGTGCAGCCCGGCACCGACTACCTGGGCAAGCTGCATGCGGCCGGCAACGTGCTGCGCGTGGAAGGCACCACGCCGTATGCCAAGTTCCTCAAGGGCGAGATCCCGGTGTGGATCAGCTACGAGAACGACGGCCTCAAGGCCAAGCACGTCGACGGCATGGGCGACGCGGTCGAGGTCGTGATCCCGAAGGAGGCCAGCGTGGCCGCGCCGTACGCCATCAGCCTGGTGAAGAACGGCCCGAACCCCAACGCCGGCAAGCTGTGGCTCAACTTCATCATGAGCGAGGCCGGCCAGTCGCTGTTCGCGCAGGGCTTCGTGCGTCCCGCCGTGCCGGGCACGCCGCTCTCGGCCGATGTCGCGGCCAAGATGCCGGCCGCGCCGCAGATCAAGCCGCTCGACGTGGTGAAGGCCTCGGAGCGCAAGGCCGAGGTCGACAAGCTCTGGGCGCAGGCCGCGCTGGGCAAGTAAGAGGCCGTGATGCGACGCTTTGGCGCCTGGCCCGCGTGGGCCTTCATGGCGCTGTTCTTCGCGGTGCCGCTGGCGGCGCTGCTGCCCGAGGCCTTCGGCGAGGGCGGCAGTGCCTTCGGGCGGCTGTTCGGCAACCCGCTGTTCCTGGGCGCGCTGCGCAACACGCTGGGCCTGGGCCTGGCGGCGGGTGCGATCTCGGCGCTGGTGGGCACCTGCATCGCCATCGAACTGGCGCGCCAGCCCGAGGGCCGGCGCCAATGGATGATGACGCTGCTGGGCTTGCCGCTCGCGTTCTCGGGGCTGGTGATCGCCTACGGCTTCATTCTCGCGTTCGGCCGCGCGGGCTTCGTGACGCAGCTGCTCGCGGGGCTGGGCGCCGACCCGGCCGTGATCGGCAGCTGGATCTACAGCGTGTCGGGCCTGGGGCTGGCGTATGCCTACTACCTGATCCCGCGCGTGGCGCTGTCGCTGTACCCCGTGTTCGCCAACCTCGACCTGCGCCCGGCGCAGGCGGCGCGCACGCTGGGCGCCTCGAAGGCGCGTGCCTTCCGGGACACGGTGCTGCCCGAGGTGCTGCCCTCGGTGCTGTCGAACGCCTGCATGGTGGCCGCGATTGCCATGGGCACCTACGGCACGGCGCTGGCGCTGGTGGGCACGCAGCTGAACATCCTGCCGCTGATGCTGCTCGCGCAGGTGGGCGACGGCGGGTCCGATTTCGCGGTGGCGGCGGCCCTGTCGCTGGTGCTGATGGTGGTGTGTGTGGTCGTGATGGGAGTGGGCGATGTCTTTACACGAAGGCGCGAGCGCGGTGCTGTCGGCGCCGGTCACTGAGGCGCTCACGCGCCTGGCGCAACGGCAGTGGGGGCCGCAGCGCCACCGCCAGCCGGTGGCGATGCTCGGCCCGGGCGACGGCGGCCCGGCCGAATGCGAGGCCGCCTACGCGGTGGCGCATGCACTGGCCGGCGCGGGCATGGCGGTGGTCTGCGGCGGACGCGGCGGCGTGATGGCCGCGGCCTCGCGCGGCGCGGTGGAAGCCGGCGGCATCGCCGTGGGCATCCTGCCCGAGGACGACGACCGCCATGCCAACGAATGGCTCAGCGTGGCCATTCCCACCGGCATGGGCGAGATGCGCAACGGCATCATCGCGCGCAGCGGCGTGTGCCTGGTCGCCATCGGCGGCAACATGGGCACGCTGTCCGAGATGGCGATGGGGCTGAAATGGGGCAAGCCGGTGTTCGTGATGCACGGCGACGTCGCCCTGCCCGGCGCGGTGCAGGCCACCGACGTGGACGACATGCTGGCCAAGGTGCTGGCCTGCCTCTTGGACTGACCGTCTGGCCTCCCCATCGACACGGGCGCATTGCACAATGACGGCATGCCCTACATGCCCACCTTTGTCGCTCCCGCCCGCTTCACCGACGCCGCCGAGGCGCTCGACCAGGTCAAAGCCATCTACCAGGGCGGCCTGGCCCATCTGCGCGAATCGATGCTGCGCTTTGTCGCCGGCGAGGCGCTGCCGGGCCGGGTGCGGGCCTGCTACCCGTTCGTGCGGGTGCACACGCACACCGTCTCGCGCCACACGCCGCCGGCCAACGCCGGCCTGAGCTACGGCTTCGTGGCCGGCCCCGGCCGCTACGAGACCACGCTGACGCGGCCCGACCTGTTCTCGCGCTACTACCTCGACCAGTTCCGCCTGCTGCTGGAAAACCACCAGGTCGAGATCGAGGTGGGCACCAGCACGCAGCCCATCCCGATCCACTTCTCCTTCGCCGAGAACGACCACATCGAAGGCACCATGAGCGCCGAGCGCCGCGCCCTCATGCGCGACGTGTTCGACCTGCCCGACCTGGGCGCCATGGACGACGGCATTGCCAACGGCACCTTCGAGGCGCTGCCCGGCGAGCCGCAGCCGCTGTCGCTGTTCACGGCGGCGCGCGTCGATTACTCGCTGCACCGCCTGCGCCACTACACGGGCACGGCGCCCGAGTGGTTCCAGAACTTCGTGCTGTTCACCAACTACCAGTTCTACATCGACGAGTTCGTGCGCCTGGGCCACGAGGCCATGGCCGACGAGAACAGCGAGTACATCGCCTTCATCGAGCCCGGCAACGTGATCACGCGCCGGCGCGGGCTGGCCGCGGGCCACAGCGACACCTTCGCCCACCTGCTGGACGGCAGCCAGGGCACCGCGCCGCCGCGCCTGCCGCAGATGCCGGCCTACCACCTGGTGCGCGAGGACTACAGCGGCATCACCATGACCAACATCGGCGTCGGCCCGGCCAACGCCAAGACCATCACCGACCACATCGCCGTGCTGCGCCCGCACGCCTGGATGATGCTGGGCCACTGCGCCGGCCTGCGCAACACGCAGCAGCTGGGCGACTACGTGCTGGCCCACGCCTACGTGCGCGAGGACCACGTGCTCGACGAGGAGCTGCCGCTGTGGGTGCCGATCCCGGCGCTGTCGGAGATCCAGCTGGCGCTCGAGCAGGCGGTGGCCGACGTCACGAAGTGCGAAGGCCCCGACCTGAAGACGATCATGCGCACCGGCACCGTGGCCAGCACCGACAACCGCAACTGGGAGCTGCTGCCCGGCAACCAGCCGCAGCGCCGCTTCAGCCAGAGCCGCGCCGTGGCGCTGGACATGGAAAGCGCGACCATCGCGGCCAACGGCTTCCGCTTCCGGGTGCCCTACGGCACGCTGCTGTGCGTGAGCGACAAGCCGCTGCACGGCGAGATCAAGCTGCCCGGCATGGCCAACCACTTCTACCGCGAGCGCGTGGAACAGCACCTGCGCATCGGCATGCGCGCCATCGAGATCCTGCGCCAGGAAGGCACCACCCGGCTGCACAGCCGCAAGCTGCGAAGCTTCGCGGAAGTGGCTTTCCAGTAGGCTCCGACGCCTTTCGCCCCTTTGTCCCCTCAGGGTTTCTCCCTGTGCGGGCGAGGGCGTGTTTGCCTTATTTCGCGGACATCATTGGCTGTCACGTACACAACTGGAAACACGATGCGCCCGTCTTCGCCGCCTGCCGCCGCCCTTCCCCTGTCCCGCCGCCGCTTCGGCACCTGGCTGGCAGCCTCGGCCGCTGCCGCCGGTGCGGGCCAGGCCGCGCTGTGGGCCGGCAACGCCCGCGCGGCCGACGCGCCGCTGAGCAGCAAGCTGCGCATCGTCATTCCCGCCAACGAAGGCGGCGGCTGGGACCAGACCGGCCGCGCCCTCGGCGCCGCCCTGCTGGCCTCGGGCGCCGTGGGCACCGTCACCTACGAGAACATCGGCGGCAAGGGCGGCACCATCGGGCTGGCCAAGTACGTCGAGAAGTACGACGCCGACCCCGAGGCGCTGCTGGTCAGCGGCATGGTGATGGTCGGCGCGGTGGCGCTGCAAAAGCCCGCCGTCACGCTGGCGCATGTGTCGCCCGTGGCGCGCCTGACCAGCGACTACGAGGTGGTCGCCGTCAAGGCCGACTCGCCCATCAAGACCCCCAAGGACCTCGTCGCCCAGCTGCGCGCCGATGCCGCCAACACGGTCATCGCGGGCGGCTCGGCCGGCGGCGTGGACCACATGTTCGCCGGCATGCTGGCGCGCGTGGCCGGCGCCTCGGCATCGCTGAACTACCAGCCGCACCCGGGCGGCGCGCAGGTGGTCGAAGCCCTCGAGACGGGCAAGGCGGCGGTCGGCATCTCGGGCTACAGCGAGTTCGCCGAGAACATCGCCAACGGCAAGCTGCGCGCCATCGGCGTGTCGTCCAAGCACCCGTTCCAGGGAATCGCCTCGGTGCGCCAGCAGGGCGTGGACGCCGACCTGGCCAACTGGCGCGGCGTGATGACCGGCAAGAAGGTGCCGCCCTACCGCCGCGGCCAGCTGCTCGAGGCGGTGCAGCGCGCCACCACGCACGACCTCTGGCAAAAGACCATCAAGCGCAACAACTGGGACCCGTACTGGATGGCGGGCAAGGACTTCGAGAGCTTTCTCGAACTCGACACGGCCATGGCGGGCCCGCTGATCTATCTGCTCAAGCTCAAGGCCTGAAACAGGCTCACCCCCAGGCTTCGCGCACTTCGTGTCGCTGCGCCAACCCCCTTCCGGGGGCGACGCCTGCGGCCCGGCAAAGCCGGTTCCGCGGCGTCCCTGGCCTCTCGGGCCGCGCCAGCACGAAGCCTTGTGGCGAATCAACCGTACTCGTTCAGGCGAAGAGCTCCGGCATCTCGCGCTGCGCCTTCGGCGTGAGCGTGAGCGCGCGCCCGTCGAGTTCCTGCCGCACCCAGCCGCGCCGCAGCGACAGCTGCAGCCACGCGGCGCCGAGTGCGCCGCCCAGGTGCGGGCGGCGTTCGCTCCAGTCGAGGCAGGCGCAGGCGAAGCGGCGGCGCGAGCGGCGCACGGCGTCGACCTCGACGCCCAGGCTCTCCAGCGCGATGGCGCCGTCGGGCGTGAGTTCGTACGAGCCGCTCGCAAGGCCGCTGAGCCAGCCCTGCGCATGCAGCCGGTCGTGCAGCGCGACGCCCGCGGTGCCGGCCATGTGGTCGTAGCAGGTGCGGGCGCTGCGCAGGCGGCTTGGCGTGTTGGGCTGGAAGGCGGCCGCCGAGGGGCGCGGCGCGCCGGCCACGACCATGAGGCTTTCGAGCGCGGCGGCCACGTCGTCGCTGGCCAGGCGGAAGTAGCGATGCTTGCCCTGCACGAGCACCTCGACCAGCCGCTCCTCCTTCAGGCGCGCGAGGTGCGCGCTCGCGGTCGAGGCCGCCACCTCGGCCACCGTGGCGAGCTCGGTCGCGGTGCGGGCGTGGCCGTCCATCAGGCAGTTCAGCATGCGGGCGCGTGCCGGCTCGGCGATGGCGCCGGCGAGGCGGGCGAGCTGGAAATCGGAAGCGGTGGTGTCGTCCATGCGGGCATCCTAAGGCGGCGCCGCATCCCACACTTCGTTCGCAGCCGAAGTGTGCCGGCGGCCGCGAACGCACACTGCGCGCCATGAACACCGCCGCGCTCACTCATCCCGCCGATCCGGTCGCCGCCGCCACGCATGCCGACCCGTACCCGTACTACGCCACGCTGCGCGACGGCCCGCCGCTCGCGTGGCACGAGGGCCTGCGCGTGTGGGTCGCGAGCCGCGCCGATGTCGTCATGCAGGTGCTGCAGGCCCACGGCGCGCTGCGCGTACGCCCCGCCGCCGAGCCCGTGCCGCGCGCGATCGTGGGCAGCCCGGCGGGCGAGGTGTTCGGCCACCTCGTGCGCATGAACGACGGCCCCGCGCACCAGGCGCATCGGCCGGCCTTGCAGCGCGCGCTGGCCGGGCTCGACCTGCACGCGGCGCACGCCGCCGCGCTCGACCTGGCGCGGCAGCTGCCTGCGCAGGCGCCGCTGTCCGATGCGCTGTTCTCGCTGCCTGTGCGCGCGATGGCGCACCTGCTTGGCTTCGACGACGCAACACTGCCGCAGGTGGACCGCTGGATGCGCGATTTCGTCGCCTGCCTCTCGCCGCTGTCAAACGCCGACCAGCTGCAGGCGGCGAGCGTGGCGGCCGGCGCGCTGATGAACCGCTTCGAAGCCCTGAGCGCGAAGGCCTCGCCACGCGATGGCACGCTGCTGGCAGCAGTGCTGGCCGAAAGCGCGGCGAGCGCGCCGCTCTCGCGCGCGCTGCTGGCGAACCTCGTGGGCCTGCTCTCGCAGACCTGCGACGCCACGGCGGGCCTGCTGGGCAACAGCCTGATCGCACTGGCGCGCGAGCCTGCGCTGCGCCCGCTGGCACGCACGCGCGACGGGCTGCTCGCCATCGTCGAGGAGACGTCGCGCCACGACCCGTCGGTGCAGAACACGCGACGCTTCGCGATCGAGCCCGTCGAGATCGCCGGCACCTCGCTGGCGGCGGGCGATGCGGTGCTGGTGCTGCTGGCCTCGGCGCACCGCGATCCGGCGTTCAACCCCGATCCCGACCACTTCATGCCGGTGCGCGCGCAGCGCCGCGTTCTTGGCTTCGGCCATGGCCTGCATGCGTGTCCGGGGCAGGCGCTGGCCTGCACGCTGGCCGCGGCGGGCCTCGAAGCGCTGCTGCACTCGCAGCGCGTGCCCGACCTCAATGCGCTCGGCTGGCACTACCGACCGTCGGTCAACGGGCGCATTCCCGTCTTCGACTGAGTCAGTGCGCAGCCCAGCGCCCCGTGCCCGCCAGGTGCGGCGACAACGCAGCCTCGCCCCAACGCAACGGCAGCGCCGCCGGACGGCGCAGCGCGCGCGTGACGTGAAAGCGCATCAGCCGCTCCGCGCCCTCGAACGCCGCCACCTCGGGGCCGTCCGTGACGATCTCCGCCGTGGCGCTCAGGTGCAACAGCTCACCCGTGTCGAAATCGACGAACAGCAGGCCCGCGCGCGGATGCGCCTGCAGGTTGCCGAGCGTGTTGAAGAAGCGGTTGCCGTTGAAGTCGGGCACCGTGAGCACGCCGCCCGCATCGACGCGCACGAAGCCCGGCCGTCCGCCGCGGTGCGACACGTCGACGCCGTGCGAGCGTGCATCGGCCGCGTCGCCCACCGCCACCGCGTCGGGGTAGGCCGTGGCGATGAACAGCGTGTCGGCCGCACCGATGAGCCGTTCGGCCGCGAGGTCGAGTGTGTCGAGCCACTGCACGGCGGACTCGTTGGCCGGCGACGCGGCGAACACCGGCTCGCGCGCCTGGATGTAGCGCGGGCAGTTGCCGAAGCTCTGCTGCACCTCGACCATGAAGCCCGCCGCGTCGAGCGCCTCGACCGTGCCGTTCATGCGGTTGCGCCGCCGCGTGTGCGGCTGGATGCCCAGCAGCCCCAGCGTGGCACCGGGCGCGAGCTGGCCGGTGAGCGGATCGCCGGCGCCCGGCAGTGCATCGATGCGCAGGTGCGTCGCGTCGGGCGAGTGCGCAAAGCCGGCGGGCGCGGCGAGCATGCTGGCCCACGGCTGCAGGTCGGCGTCGAGGCTTCCGACCACGAGGAATGGCAGCAGTGCGAAGAACTCGCGGTGCTGGTCGGGCATGTAGTCGCGGATCACGCGCGGGCCCACCGCCTCCATCTGCTCGCGCGAGCCCACGAGCGCCTGCAGCGCGCGCTCGCCGGCGTGGAAAGGTGCGGCGATCATGCGACCGCCGCCAGGCCGACCGGCGAACGCACCATCGGCACGAACCCGGGCAAGGCTTCCACGCGCGCCAGCCAGGCACGCAGCTGCGGATAAGCGTCGAGCGACACGCTGCCTTCGGGCGCGTGCGCCACGTAGGCGTAGTTCGCGATGTCGGCCAGCGTGGCCGACGGGCCCGCGAGGAAGGGCTGCTCGGACAGGCAGGTCTCCATCACCGCGAGCAGCGCGTGCGAGCGCTTGACGGTCTCGGTGCGGTCGGCGTCCACGCCGAACAGCACCATGATGCGCGCCGCCGCCGGGCCGTAGGCCAGCGGGCCGGCCGCCACCGAGAACCAGCGCTGCACGCGCGCCGCGCCCACCGGGTCGCGCGGCATCCAGCGCGCCGGGTCGGGGGCGTAGCGTTCGTTGAGGTACACGAGGATGGCGTTGGAGTCGGCCAGCGTGACCTCGCCGTCCTCGATCACCGGCACCTGGCCGAAGGGGTTGCGCGCCAGGAACTCCGGCGTGCGGTGCTCGCGCTGGCGCAGGTTGAGCTCGACGATCTCGAAGGGCAGGCCCAGCACCGAGAGGAAGAAGCGCACGCGGTGCACGTGGCCCGAGATGGCGCTGCCGAAGAGCTGGATCGGCTGGGCGAGCTGGCGGGCGGTGGTGGTGTTCTCGGTCATGAAGAGTCCTTCGGGTGGGTATGGCCTCGATTCTTCTCTCTTCCATCAAATGAATGAATAGCCTCTACCGGATTTGACTGCTGCGTTTTCCGGTTTAATCGCGCCATGGATCGCTTCAAAGCCATGCAGACCTTCGTGCAGATTGCCGACCAGGGCAGCCTGACCCGCGCCGCCGAGGCGCTCGGCAGTTCGCTGCCCGCCGTGGTGCGCGCGCTCGCCGCGCTCGAGGCGCACCTGGGCGTTCGCCTGTTTCACCGCACCACGCGGCGCCTGTCGCTCACCGAGGAGGGTCGCCACTACCTGCCGAGCGCGCGCGAGGTGCTGCTCGCGGCCGACGCCGCCGACCAGGCGCTGAAGGCGGAGGCGCGCGAGCCCGCGGGGCAGCTGGTCATCACCGCGCCGGTGCTGTTCGGCCACATGTACGTGGCGCCGGCCATCGTGCGCTTCATGCAGCGCCACGAGAAGGTGCGCTGCAGCGTGCGGCTGCACGACCGCACCGTGAACCTGCTCGAGGAGGGCATCGACGTCGGCATCCGCATCAGTCCGCTCGAAGACTCGTCGCTGGTGGCGCAGACCCTGGGCACCATCCGCCGCGTGGTGGCGGCCAGCCCCGCCTTCCTGGCGCAGCACGGCGTGCCGCGTCATCCGCGCGACCTGGCGGGCGCGCCCTGCGTGCGCGGGCGCATCGATGCGCCGTCGCAATGGGCGTTCCGCGATGGCGGCAAGACCGTGCACGTGATGCCCGACAACCGACTGGAGTTCAACCACCTCGCGCCCGCCATCGAGGCCTGTGCCGCCGGCATGGGCTTCGGCACCTTCTTCTCCTACCAGGTGCTGCCGCATGTGGCGCAGGGCCGGCTGCAGCTGGTGCTCGAAGACTACGAGCCCGCGCCCCGGCCCGTGAGCGTGATCTACCCGAACGCGCGGCTGCTGCCGGCGCGCACGCGGGCCTTCATCGACTGGATGAAAACAGAGTTCAGCGGCTTGCGCATGTAGCTGCTGCGCCAATCGGCCGGCTGCGTCAGAATGGCCGCGTGCCATCCCACACCACCCCCTCCTCGCCTTCTTCTTCGTCTTCTTCCCCGTTGTTCCAGGTCCGTGGGCTGCGCAAGCGCTACGGCGAGACCACGGTCGTCGACGACCTCTCGTTCGAGATCGCGCCTGGCGAGTGCCTGGGCGTGATCGGGCCGAACGGCGCGGGCAAGACCACCACCATCCGCATGTGCCTGGGCCTCACCGCGCCCGACGGCGGCAGCATCGAGGCGCTGGGCCTGCAGATGCCGCGCGACGCGCTGGCCATCAAGGCGCAGCTGGGCGTGGTGTCGCAGTTCGACACCCTCGATCCCGACTTCAGCTGCGCCGAGAACCTCGTGGTGTACGGCCGCTACTTCGGCTTCAGCAAGGCGCATGTGCGTGCGCGCGTGCCGCAGCTGCTGGAGTTCGCCGCGCTCTCGCACAAGGCCGACGCCAAGCCCGGCGAGCTGTCGGGCGGCATGCGCCGGCGCCTGTCGCTGGCGCGCGCGCTGGTGAACGACCCCAAGTTGCTGCTGCTCGACGAGCCCACTACCGGGCTTGACCCGCAGGCGCGGCACCTGATGTGGGAGCGGTTGCAGGTGCTGCTGCAGCAGGGCAAGTCGATCCTGTTGACCACGCACTTCATGGACGAGGCCGAGCGCCTGTGTTCGCGGCTGCTGGTACTTGACCACGGCCGCAAGATCGCCGAAGGCCGTCCGCGCGATCTGATCGCCGAGCACCTGGAGCCTGATGTGGTCGAGGTGTATGGCAATGGGGCGCTGTCGCTGGCCGGTTCGGCCGAGTTGCAGGCGCTGGCTGCGCGCGTGGAAGTGAGCGGTGAGACGGTGTTCTTCTATACGCAGGATGCGCGGCGTCTGCTCGACGCGCTCACACAGCATGGCGGGCTGCGCACCTTTCATCGGCCGGCCAATCTGGAAGATCTTTTCCTCAAGCTCACCGGTCGGCAGATTCGCCAGGATGGCTAGGCCTTCTTTCTATGAATACAACCACAGCTTCTTCTGCCGTTTCTCCCGACTCACCTGTGCCGCCTTCACCCTCCGTGTGGCGCGCGCCCGAGCTGTCGATGCGATGGTGGCCGGTGTTTTTGCGCAACCTGCTGGTGTGGCGCAAGCTGGCGCTGCCGAGCCTGATCGGGAACATCGCGGAGCCGCTGATCTGGCTCGTGGCGTTTGGCTACGGCATGGGCGCACTCGTCGGGCAGGTGACGGTGGATGGCACGCAGGTGCCGTACATCCTGTTCCTGGCGAGTGGGTCGATCTGCATGAGTGCGATGAATGCGGCGAGCTTCGAGGCGCTGTATTCGGCGTTTTCTCGGATGCATGTGCAGAAGACTTGGGACGGGATCATGAATGCGCCGGTGGGGTTGGATGACATCGTGCTTGCCGAGATGTTGTGGGCGGCGTTCAAGTCGATCTTTACGGTGACTGCGATCTTGTTTGTGATGTTGGGGTTGGGGATCAGTCACAGCCCCAAGTTGATCGTGGCCTGGATGGTGTTGATTGGGTGTGGGATCACGTTTTCTTCTGTGGCGTTGATCTTCAATGCGTTGGCTAAGGGGTATGACTTTTTTACGTACTACTTCACGTTGTTCATGACGCCGATGATGTTTTTGAGTGGGGTGTTTTTTCCGCTGGAGCAGCTGCCTTCTGTTGTGCGGGCTGTGGCTGCTTGGTTGCCGTTGACGAATGCTGTTGCTTTGGTGCGGCCGTTGTTTATGGATCGGTGGCCTGAGGGGTGGTGGGTGCATGCGGGTGTTTTGGCTTTGTATGCGGTCGCTGCTTTCTGGATTGCTTTGGCTTTGACTCGAAAGAGGTTTCGGGGGTGATGTTTAGGGCGTTGTCTGGTTTGCTTCCCGGGGCCGGGTCTCGCCCCGGCGGGCGACCTACTTTTCTTTGCTTCGCCAAAGAAACGTAGGCAAAAGAAAGGCGACCCTACTGTCTGCGTCCCTCCGCTGCGCTACGGGCAAGGGGGGGGGGGGGG
>NZ_JBYSZY010000081.1:0-20881 GCF_058787635.1 Variovorax sp. FW305-3-2-15-B-LB1
GTGCGGGCGCAGGCGGCGGCGGTGCGGGCACGGGGGCCGGCGGCTCCGGCACCGACAGGCGCGGGGCGGCCTGCATCACCGTGGTGGACCACAGCTCGGCATCGACCGCGCCGTCGTCGGCTTCGCTGCGCCAGCGCACGCCCCAGGTGAGGGCGGCGATCAGCAGCGCATGGGCAATGAGGGCGAGCGCAACCGCGCGGGGCGTGCCGCGTTGCGGCGGCGGCGCGAACTCGGGGCGATCCAGGGCGAGCGACATGCCTTATTTGCCGCCCGTGGTCGTGACCGACAGCCCCACGCGCTCGATGCCGCTGCGCTTGAGCTGGTTCATCGCCTTCACGACGGTTTCGTACTTCACCGACTTGTCGGCGCTGATGACCACGGGGCGCTGGGCGTCGCCGCCTTGCGCGGCCTTGGCCGCCGAGCCGATCTGCGTCATGGGGATCGACGCGCCGCCGGTGCCGGTGGACGGGTCTTTCTTGATCTGCACTTCGTCGTCGCTCTTGATGACGATCTCGATGGGCTTGTCCGGCTGCTTGTTGGCCCGGTCGACCGTCGGCAGGTTGATCACGCTCGGCGTGATGAGCGGGGCCGTGACCATGAAGATGATCAGCAGCACCAGCATCACGTCGATGAACGGGACCATGTTGATCTCGTTGATCGTGCGGCGGCCGCGGCCCCGGGATGAAACGGCGGGCATGTCGTCGCGTCCTTTGTCTTGTGCGCGCCGCTGTTCAGCGGTTCGCGGCGGTGACCGAGGCGGCGGGCGTCACGGCGCCGGGGTTGGCCGAGAGGTTGCGCTGCAGGATGTTGGAGAACTCTTCGATGTAGGTCTCCAGGGCGATGGCGATCTTGTCGATCTCGCGCGCGAAGCGGTTGTAGCCGACCACCGCGGGAATGGCGGCGAACAGGCCGATGGCCGTGGCCACCAGCGCTTCGGCGATGCCGGGCGCCACGGTGGCCAGCGTCACCTGCGTGAGGGCGGCCAGGCCGGTGAAGGCATGCATGATCCCCCAGACCGTGCCGAAGAGGCCCACGTACGGCGACACCGAGCCGACGGTGGCCAGGAACGACAGGTTCTGCTCGGCCGCGTCGAGTTCGCGCTGGAAGCTCGCGCGCATCGCGCGGCGGGCGCCGTCGAGCAGCGTGGCCGCGTCGGTCACGTGGCGCTCGCGCAGCTTCTGGTATTCGCGCATGCCGGAGGCGAAGATGCGCTCCATGGGGCCGGCGAACTTGGCGTTCTGAGCCGCCGAGGCGAACAGCTCGTTCAGGCTGGTGCCGGACCAGAACTCGCGCTCGAAGTCGTCGTTGAGCACGCGGATGCGCTTGAGGGCGAAGTACTTGCGGATGATGGCGGCCCAGCTGGCGACCGACACGATCACCAGCAGCAGCACGACCAGTTGCACCACGAAGCTGGCGTGGAGCAGGAGATTGATGATGGAGAGATCTTGGTTCATGGCTTGAAAGGTTGAGTCATGGAGCCGCTGGAGTGCTCGAGGGTTCCCGAAACTTGGGCCGGAATGCGCGCAGGGCGCAAGGTGGCGGCGTCCACCCAGCCGATGCGGATCGTGCCTTCGCACAGCAAGACCGGTGCCGCGGCCCCGGTGCGTTCTTGCTCTGTTTTTGATAGCACGCGCTGACCGATTATCAACGACGCGGTGCCCAGTTGCCGCAGCTCGGCTGTAACCAGCAGTTCGTCGTCCAGCCGCGAGGGCCGATGGTATTTGAGCTGCGTTTCGCTCACCACGAACTGGCCGCCGGTGGCTTCCTTGAGCTTGCGCTGCTCGACGCCCAGGGAGCGCAGCCACTCGGTGCGACCGCGCTCCATGAACTTCAGGTAGTTGGCGTAGAACACGATGCCACCCGCATCGGTGTCTTCCCAGTAGACGCGGATCGGAAACTCGAAACTCATTGCGCGATCATGGCCCGCAGGCGCTCGACCGATTCCTGCAGGTGCGCCATCGAGCTGGCAGTGGAGAAGCGCACGAACTTCGCGGTCTCGGCGGTGCCGAAGTCGCGGCCCGGCGTCACGGCCAGGTGGGCGCGCTTCATGGTCTCGAAAGCGAAGTCCCAGCTGCCCGAGATGCCGAGCTTGTCGGCCACGCTCGTGCAGTCGGCCCAGGCGTAGAAGGCGCCGTCGGGCACCACGGGCACGTTCAGGCCCAGGGCGTTCAGTTGCGGAATGAACCAGTCGCGGCGCGCCTTGAACTCGGCGCGACGGCGTTCGTACTCGGCGATGCTCTCGGCCTCGAAGCAGGCCAGCGCGGCGTACTGCGACACCGTGCTCGCGCAGATGAAGAGGTTCTGCGCCAGGCGCTCGACCACCGGCACCAGCACTTCGGGCACCACCAGCCAGCCGAGGCGCCAGCCCGTCATGTTGAAGTACTTGCTGAAGCTGTTGATGCTGATGACGTTGTCGTCGATGGCCAGTGCCGTCTGCCCGAACGCATCGTCGTACGACAGGCCCAGGTAGATCTCGTCGATCAGCGTGATGCCGCCGCGCTGCGACACCACCTCGTGGATGCGGCGCAGCTCGTCGGGCGCGATCGAGGTGCCGGTCGGGTTCGAGGGCGAGGCCAGCAGCACGCCGCGGGTCTTGTCGGTCCAGGCGGCCTCGACCTTTGCGGCGGTGAGCTGAAAGCGCTCCTCGGCCGTGGTCGGCACCAGCACGGCCTTGCCGTCCGCAGCGCTCACGAAGTGGCGGTTGCAGGGGTAGCTCGGGTCGGGCATCAGGATCTCGTCGCCCGATTCGATCAGCGCGAGGCAGGCCAACTGCAGCGCGGCCGAGGCACCGGCCGTGACGACGATGCGGCGGGCCGGCACGTCGACGTTGAAGCGCTGCTTGTACCAGCCGCTGATGCGCTCGCGCAGGTGGTCCAGGCCGGTGGCCTGCGTGTACTGCGTGGCGCCGGCGCGCACGGCGCGGGCGGCAGCTTCCTGCACGAGGGGCGGGGCGGTGAAGTCGGGCTCGCCGATGTTCAGGAAGATCATCGGACGGTCGGTGTGGGCCACTTCGCGGGCCAGCACGCCGGCCGCCTTGGCGACCTCCATCACGTAAAACGGTTCGATGCGCTGCGCGCGCGTCGAGATCCTCATGGGCGCGCCTTGCCGGTGGCCCGGTCGGCTTCCACTTCGAGCGGACGCAGCTGCGGCGCCAGGCCGTTGAGCACGGCGTTCACGTATTTGTGGCCGTCAGTGCCGCCGAATTCCTTGGCGAGTTCGATGCACTCGTTGAGCACCACGCGCCAGGGCACGTCGGGGCAGTTCTGGAACTCGTACACGCCGATCCACATCACGGCGTGCTCGATGGGCGAGATTTCGGTGAACTTGCGGTCCAGCAGCGGCAGGATCAGCGCGTCGAGCTGTTCGGCGCCGTTGATCGAGCCGTGCAGCAGCGCGTCGTAGTGCGCCGCGTCGGCCTTGTGGAAACCCGCGAGGTCGCGCGTGAAGTGGTCGATGTCGGTCGGGTCGTTGCGGCCCACCAGGTGCTGGTAGAGCGCCTGCAGCGCGAACTCGCGTGCGCGGCTGCGGTTCGACTTGGCCGCGGCCTTGCGTGCGCCCGTGCTGGTGAGGCCGGTGCGCGACTGGCGGGGCTTGGCGGACTTGGAGGTGTCTTCGGTCATGAAAGGGTGGCCAGCAGTTGTGCCATCTCGACCGCCACCTGGGCTGCGTCGCGGCCCTTGTCGGTCTGGCGGGCGACGGCCTGTTCGAGGTTTTCGGTCGTGAGGATCGCGTTGGCGATGGGCAGGCGGTAGTCGAGCGCGACGCGGCTCACGCTCGCGCCCGATTCGTTGGCCACCAGTTCGAAGTGGTAGGTCTCGCCGCGGATGATGCAGCCCAGCGCCACGAGCGCGTGGTAGCCGCCGCGCTCGGCGAGCGCCTGCAGCGCCACGGGCACTTCGAGCGCGCCGGGCACCTGCACATGATGGATGTCGGACGCGGCCACGCCGAGCGCCTCGAGCTCCGACAGGCAGGCCGCGGCCAGTGCGTCGGTGATGTCGGCGTTGAAGCGCGCCTGCACGATGCCGATGCGCAGGCCTTTGCCGTTGAGCGTGATCTCGCCCTTGTTGGAACCTTGCATGGTCGTTCAGTCTTTCGTGAGGTAACCGGCGATCTCGAGGCCGAAGCCGGCGGCCATGCTCGGCATGCGACGCGGCGCGCCGAGCAGGTTCATCTTGTGCACGCCGCATTCGCGCAGGATCTGCGCGCCGATGCCGTAGTTGCGCAGGTCCATGCGACCGCGCTCGGGCGCTTGCGCGGGGCGCGCGGTGCCGTCGAACTGCGCGAGCAGCTCGGCCGCGGTTTCGCCGCAGTTCAGCAGCACGGCCACGCCCTTGCCTTCGTTCGCGATGTGCGAGAGGCTGGCGTCCAGGCTCCAGGAGTGCATCGGGCGGTTGACTTCGAGCGCGTCGAGCACCGACAGCGGCTCGTGCACGCGCACCGACACCGTCTCTTCGGGCGCCCACTGGCCGCGCACCAGTGCCAGGTGCACGCCGCGGCTGGGCTTGTCGACGAAGGCGTGGGCCGTGAAGCTGCCCCAGTTGGTCTGGATCTCGCGGCAGCCGACTTTTTCGACCAGCGATTCGACGCGGCTGCGGTGCTCGATGAGTGCGGCGATGGTGCCGATCTTGAGGCCGTGTTCGGCCGCGAAGATCTGCAGGTCGGGCAGGCGGGCCATCGTGCCGTCTTCGTTCATCACCTCGCAGATCACCGAGGCGGGCGAGCAGCCGGCCATGGCGGCCAGGTCGCAGCCGGCTTCGGTATGGCCGGCGCGCATGAGCACGCCGCCGTCCACCGCCTGCAGCGGGAAGATGTGGCCGGGCTGCACCAGGTCGGCGGCCACGGCGTTGCGCGCCACGGCGGCCTGCACGGTGCGGGCGCGGTCGGCGGCCGAGATGCCGGTGGTCACGCCTTCGGCTGCCTCGATGGAGACGGTGAAGGCGGTGGAATGCTTGGCGCCGTTGCGCTGGACCATCGGCGGCAGCTGCAGCCGCTCGCACATCTCGCGCGAGAGCGTGAGGCAGATCAGGCCGCGCGCGTGGCGGGCCATGAAGTTGATGGATTCGGCGGTGATGTGGTCGGCGGCGATGACGATGTCGCCTTCGTTCTCGCGATCTTCCTCGTCCACGAGGATGACCATGCGGCCGGCGGCCAGCTCGGCCACGATGTCTTCGACCGGGGAGATCGGTGCGGGTGCACGGTCGGCGCGCGGGGCGCCGATCGGCGTGACGGAGGCGTTCATTTCGAAGTGTCCTTGGGAGACGTAGGAGAGGGTGTGAGCATGCCGGCCTGAAGCATGCGCTCCACGTAGCGCGCCACGGTGTCGATTTCGAGGTTGACCTTCGAGCCGGCCTTCAGGCCGCCGAGGGAGGTGTTTTCCACGGTGTGCGGGATCAGGTTGATGCTGACCTCGGCACCCTCGGCGATGTCGCTCACGCTGTTGACCGTGAGGCTCACGCCGTTGATGGTGATCGAGCCCTTGTAGGCCAGGAAGCGCGCCAGCGCGGGCGGTGCGACCACGCGCAGCTCCCAGCTTTCGCCGACCGGCGCGAAGAAGCTCACGTGGCCGATGCCGTCCACGTGGCCCGAGACGATGTGGCCGCCGAGGCGGTCGCTCGCGCGCAGGGCCTTCTCGAGGTTGATGCGGCTGCCCTCGTCGGTCAGGCCGGCCGTCTTGTCGAGGGACTCCGCGGAAATGTCGATGGTGAATTGCCCGCGTTCAGGTGCGAGCGTGGTGACCGTCATGCAGGCGCCGTTGAGCGCGATGCTGTCGCCGAGCCCGACGTCGTCGAGGTAGCCGTCGGGCACCTCGATGCTGAGTCGCTTGCCGTAGGAGGAGGAGGTGCCGAGGTCGTGGATGGCGGCGATGCGCCCCACGCCGGTGATGATTCCGGTGAACATTTCCACATTTTCGCAGACATCGAGGGGTCTTCGGCCCGAAGGGCCGGTTTGCGGCTGCGAATGTGCCGCGCCGCGTCGGCGGCGGCTCAGAAGCGGTCGCGGCCGGCGACGCGCGCGACGATGCGCAGGTCGGGCCCCAGCATGTCGACCGACTTGAATTCGAGCGGCAGCGCACCCGCCAGCGAGGTGAGCGGGCCCTCGGCATGCAGGTGGCTGGCGATGTCGAGCCCGCTGCCGATCAGCTTGGGCGCCAGGTACACCAACAGTTCGTCCATGCAGCCTTCGCGCAGCAGCGAGCCGTTGAGCTTGTGGCCCGATTCGACGTGCAGTTCGTTGACGCCGCGCGCCGCGAGGTCTTTGAGCATCGCGGGCAGGTCGACCTTGCCGTGCAGGTTGGGCAGGCAGGTGATGGTGGCGCCGCGGGCTTCGAGCGCGGCTGCCTTTTCTTCGTTGTGCCGGCTGGCGGCGTAGATCCAGACGGCGCGGCCAGCTATGAAAATGTGAGCGTCGGGCGAGGTCTGGAGGTGGCTGTCGACCACCACGAGGTGGGGCTGGCGCGGCGTGTCGACCAGGCGCACGTCCAGGCGCGGGTTGTCTTCGAGCAGCGTGCCGACGCCGGTCAGCACGGCGCCGGTGCGGGCCCGCCAGGCGTGGCCGTCGGCGCGCGCGGCCTCGCCGGTGATCCACTGGCTCACGCCGTTGTGCAGGCCGGTGCGGCCGTCGATCGAGGCGGCGATCTTCATTCGAACCCAGGGCTGCTTGCGGATCATGCGGCTGAAGAAGCCGATGTTGAGTTCGCGGGATTCGTCGGCGCCCGGCCCGACTTCGACCTCGACGCCCGCCGCACGCAGGCGCTCGAAGCCTTGTCCCGCCACGAGCGGGTTCGGGTCGGCGAGCGAGGCCACGACGCGGCGCACGCCGGCGGCGATCAGTGCGTCGCAGCAGGGGCCGGTGCGGCCGTGGTGCGAGCAGGGTTCGAGCGTGACGTAGGCGGTGGCGCCCGCAGTCGAATGGCCTTGGGCCTGCGCGTCGCGCAGCGCCATCACTTCGGCATGCGGGCCGCCGGCCTGTTGCGTGTGGCCCTGGCCGATCACGTGGCCGCCGGCGTCGCACAGCACGCAGCCGACGCGCGGGTTCGGGTCGGTCAGGCGGATCGCGGAGGCGGCCAGCCGCAGGGCGGTGGCGATGTGGGAGGCGTCGTGTCGGGAAGAGGACATGCCGGGTTCGTTCACGCCTTCTCGGGAGTCAGATGTCGCGCAGCAGCTGGCGGAACTCGTCCACGTCCTCGAAGCTGCGGTAAACCGAGGCAAAGCGCACGTAGGCGACCTTGTCGAGTTTCTTGAGTTCGCGCATCACGAGTTCGCCGACCTTCGTCGAATCGATTTCGCGCAGGCCGCTGGCCAGGAGCTTCTGTTCGATGCGCAGCAGGGCGTTGTCGATCTGCTCGATGCTCACGGGGCGCTTGCGCAGCGCCAGCATCATCGAGGCGCGCACCTTGGTCGAGTCGAAGTCGGCGCGGCTGCCGTCCTTCTTGACCACGACGGGGAAGTTGACGTCGGGGCGCTCATACGTGGTGAAGCGCTTGTCGCAGGCGCTGCACTGGCGGCGCCTGCGGACGAAGTCGGCGTCTTCCGAAACGCGGGTCTCGACGACCTGCGTTTCGAGATGACCGCAAAAAGGGCATTTCATGCGGCCAGTGCTTCTCTTCTTCTGATTACGAAATCAACGGTAGACAGGGAAGCGGCTCGTCAAGGCGTGGACCTTGGCGCGCACCGCGTCGATGTTCGCCGCGTCGCGCGGGTTCTCGAGCACGTCGGCCACCAGGTTCGCCGTGATGCGGGCCTCTTCGTCCTTGAAGCCGCGCGTGGTCATGGCGGGGGTGCCGATGCGCACGCCGCTGGTGACCATCGGCTTTTCCGGGTCGTTGGGGATCGCGTTCTTGTTGATCGTCATGTGGGCGGCGCCCAGAACGGCTTCGGCTTCCTTGCCGGTGATGCCCTTGGAACGCAGGTCGACCAGCATGACGTGGCTTTCGGTGCGTCCGCTCACGATGCGCAGGCCGCGCGCGGTGAGGGTGTCGGCCACGATCTGGGCGTTCTTGACCACCTGTTGCTGGTAGGCCTTGAACTCGGGCGTCAGGGCTTCCTTGAACGCGACGGCCTTGGCGGCAATCACGTGCATCAGCGGGCCGCCTTGCAGGCCGGGGAAGATGGCGCTGTTGATCGCCTTCTCGTGCTGCGACTTCATCAGGATGATGCCGCCGCGCGGGCCGCGCAGGCTCTTGTGCGTGGTCGAGGTGACGATGTCGGCGTGCGGCACCGGGTTGGGGTACACGCCCGCGGCCACGAGGCCGGCGTAGTGGGCGATGTCGACCATGAAGATCGCGCCGACGTCCTTGGCGACCTTGGCGAAGCGCTCGAAGTCGATGTGCAGCGAGTAGGCCGAGGCGCCCGCGATGATCAGCTTGGGCATGTGCTCATGCGCCTTGCGTTCCATCGCGTCGTAGTCGATGGCTTCGTTGGCGTCCAGGCCGTAGCTCACCACGTTGAACCACTTGCCGCTCATATTGAGAGGCATGCCGTGGGTCAGGTGGCCGCCTTCGGCCAGGCTCATGCCCATGATGGTGTCGCCGGGCTTCAGGAAGGCGAGCATCACGGCTTCGTTGGCCGAGGCGCCGCAATGCGGCTGCACGTTGGCGGCATCGGCGCCGAAGATCTGCTTGACGCGGTCGATGGCCAGCTGCTCGGCCACGTCGACGTGCTCGCAGCCGCCGTAGTAGCGCTTGCCCGGGTAGCCTTCGGCGTATTTATTAGTGAGCTGCGAGCCCTGGGCGGCCATGACGGCCGGCGAGGCGTAGTTCTCGCTGGCGATCAGCTCGATGTGATGTTCCTGGCGCGCGTTTTCGGCTTGAATGGCGGCCCAGATTTCGGGATCGGTCTGTTCGACCAGGATATTGCGTTGGTACATGGCAGTCCTTTGAAGACGAGGTCCTTGTTCAACCAAACAAGGGCTGCCCAGGCGAACGGCTGAACGCCTGTTGTGGTCAGGCGGCACGCTTCCCAGTGGTATTCCACGTCAGCGCGTGGCACCTTTTTCAGGGTGCTGCGCCTATCGCCAGTCGCGTACAGGCCGAGTGTAGCGCAGGCCCGCACGCATCCGGGCGGGGAGGGCCGGCAAGGCCTCAGGAAACTGCGGAGAGCAGGGCGACCTTGGCCGGCTCGCTGCCGGTAGCGGGCTCTTCACCCGCGGGCTTGGCCGGTGCCACGACCGGAATCGGCTGTGCGCGCGCCGTGGTCGGCGGCGGCACGACCATCGTCGACGGCGCACGGCCGGCGGCGACCTGGCGCAGGCGCTCGTGTTCGGCCAGCACCTTGGCGGCATAGCCGCCGTCGTCGTCGAGGTTGGCGGCGCCCACGTAGTAGCGCAGGCCGCCTTCGAGCGAGCCGGCGCGGGCGATGCATTCCTGCAGCACCTTCACGCCGACGCGCATGTTGGTCACGGGGTCGAAGGCGGTGAGCGTGCCGCCCGCGCTTTCGTACTTGTCGCCGTGCACGCGGGTCATGACCTGCATCAGGCCCTGGGCGCCGACGTGGCTTTGCGCGAACGGGTTGAAGCTGGATTCGATGGCCATGATGGCCAGGATCAGCGTCGGGTCGAGCTTGGTGCGCTTGCCGATCTGGTAGGCCTCGGAGACCAGCACGCTCAGCGGCTCGGCCGCAACGCGGTACTTCTTGCTGAGCCAGTAGGCCACCGCCGCCTGCTGCTTGGGCAGCTCGTCGGGGCTCGCGGCCGTGGTGCGCTCGATGGCGGTCGGCTCCAGGTCGGTGGGTTCGGGCGCGGGCTTGCGCGACTGCAGCCAGCCCATCAGTTGTTCCTCGCCGGTCTTGCGCAGGTCGGGGCGCGCCACGAGGGCGAGGGCCGCGAACACGATGGCCAGGCCGACCAACGCAAACCCGTTGTGGGTGATTTCAAAAAAGCCGTCTGCCACATCGGACACGAAGGTCCGTAGCCCGCGGGCTGTGGCATCAAACGCCTTGCTCATCGCTTTTTTCCTTTCTGTGCGGCACCTGGCATGCAGCGCCTGAAAGGGCGGTGGATGAAGGCAGCGGCGCTTGGATTGGTATGTACGAATCAGGCTCCGCGCATGGAGGGGGTGTGGGGTAGGGAGCGCGGCGGCCTGATCACGCCGGTGGAATTCGGCAGCGGATTCAGGGAGGCCCTGCTGCGTCCGGCAGCAAGGGCAGGCGGGATTCTATCGTGGCTAAATACACGGTCAAGCATAAGGATTTGGTTTCATATGTTAATAAGTGCTTGAAGAATCCCCCCGTCCGAGGGGCTTCCAAGGGGAGCGGGCCTACGGGAAATCCCTTGGAAAAAGGGATTTGCAAAGGAAGGGTGAGACGCCTAATCTGGACGGGCCTGAGGTTTCAGGCGTTTTTCCGAAGTCAGGCAGTCCGAGGTGCAAGTCAAGGACTCGAACGATGGAGGACTCCACGGCGGCAATCTCTTGCTGCCAGCACGGCGGGAACCATTACTTCCGGTCGCGCGAATCGATGGCATGGGTTTTGAGCCCGCCATCAAGCCCGGTGACAAGACACTTCGTCGACTCACCGGGCTTTCTTGTTTGTGGGGCTCACACTTTCGGCCTACCGATCCTGTCGAGGGGCGCGCGGGCATCGCAATGCCTCGCCAAAAGGGAACGCATTCACGTTTCCGCAGACTTTGTTGGCATCTGTTTGCGGCACACTTCTGCGGATGGATGCTGCTTCGATCAAACAGAACAAATGGGTGCGGCGTGGGGTCGTCGCGTTGCTGGTGGTGTTGGCCCTGTGGGCCATCGCGTGGCTGGCGGTGCCGCCGATCGCCAAGAGCCAGCTCCAGATGATCGCGAGCGAAAAGCTGGGCCGGCAGGTCACCGTCGGCAAGATCGACTTCAAGCCCTGGACGCTCGAGCTCGCACTGAATGACCTGCGCATCGCCACCGCCGACGGCAAGCAGCCGCAGGTGGCCATCAAGCGCATCTATGCCGACGCCGAACTGCAATCGCTGTTCCGCCTGGCGCCCGTGATCGACGCGGTGACGGTCGAGGCGCCCGCGGTGCTGCTCACGCACCTGGCCGACGGCAAGTACGACATCGACGACATCCTGGCCAAGCTGGCCTCGGGCCCGCCGCCCGATCCGAAGGCCGAGCCCGCGCGCTTCGCGATCTACAACATCTCGATCAAGGACGGCGCGGTCGACTTCGACGACCAGACCGTCAAGCGCCGGCACGAGCTGCGCGGCTTCATGCTGAACGTGCCGTTCCTGAGCAACCTCGCCTCCAAGCGCGAGATCACGACCGAGCCCAAGCTGGCCTTTGCGCTCAACGGCAGCCAGTTCGACTCGGCCGCCTTCACGACCCCGTTCGCGCAAAGCCGCAAGACCGACGCCCACGTGCAGTTCAAGGGGCTCGACCTCGTGCCCTACCTGGGCTACATCCCCGGCGGCCTGCCGGTGAAGCTGCAGGCCGGCAGCCTGGATGCCGACCTGAAGATCGATTTCCAGCAGACCAGCACCATCGGACTGAAGATCACCGGCACGGTCGAGGCCCATGGCGCCAAGCTGGGCGACGCGCGCGGTCGCGACCTGCTGGGCTTCGACTCGCTCAAGCTGGCACTGGCCGACGTGCGACCGCTGGAGTCGGTGTTCCACCTGAGCGAGGTCGCGCTGACCAAGCCGCAGCTGGTGGTGGCGCGCGACGCCGCCGGCCAGCTCAACCTGATGGCCACCGACCCGGCGACCGGCGCGGCCGAAAAGGCGGCGCCGCTGCCCGCGCCCGCCGCCAGCGCCCCGGGCGGCAATCCGGCCGTCGAGAAGCCCAAGCTCAAGGTGCAGGTCGACAAGATCGCGCTCGACGGCGGCCGTGTCGGCTGGCGCGACGAAACCGTCAAGCCCGCCGCGGCCATCGACCTCACCGACCTCGGCATCAACCTCACGGCCGTCACCTGGCCCATGGAAAAGCCCGCGCAGTTCGACGGCAGCACCGCCGTCGCGGGCGCCACGCTGAAGTTCAAGGGCAATGCCACCGACAAGGTCGCCGACGTGCAGACCGAGGTCGAGGCGCTGCCGCTGTCGCTGGCCGCGCCGTACCTGGCGCAGAGCCTGGAGCCCACGCTCGACGGCAAGCTCAGCGGCCAGATCGATGTGTCCTGGGCCCAGCCCGACCTGAAGTTCAAGGCGCGCCGCCTGGCGGCCGACGGCCTGGCGCTGACCCAGGCCAAGACCGCGCTGGCCAGCGTCGGGCGCTTCGAACTGGTCGACGCCGAGGTCGACATGACCAAGCACACCTTGAACATCGCGTCGTTCACCGCGACCAACCCGAAGGTGAGCGTCGAGCGCGACAACGAGAAGCGCTGGATGTTCGAGCGCTGGCTCAAGACCCCGGCCGGCGGCGCCAAGGTGGCGGCGCCCAAGCCGGCCGACGCCGGCGCGGCGCGCCCGAATAGTGCCAACACCAAGCCCTGGGCGCTGACCCTGGGCACGCTGGCGGTCGACAACGGCAGCCTGTCCTATGCGGACAAGGCCGGCTCGGCGCCGGTGGCGATCGAGGTCACGGCCTTCAAGCTGCTGGCCCAGAAGATCGCACCCGACACCAACACCGTCTCGCCGCTGCAGGTATCGGGCCGCATCGGCGCGGGCCGCCGCGCGGACCCGGGACGCTTCGACTACAAGGGCAACATCGTGCTCAAGCCGCTGGCGGCCGAGGGGCGGCTCGAGGTGGCGTCCTTCCCGGCGCATGCCTTCAAGGCCTACTACGCCGACGCGCTCAATGTGGACATCCGCCGCGCCTTCGCGAACTACCGCGGGACGGTGCGCTACGCGAGCGCGCCGGCCGGCATGAGCCTGAAGCTGGCCGGCGACACCGCGCTGGACGACTTCCGCGCCAACAGCGTCTCGCTGACCCAGTCGCCTGGCTTCGACCGCAACAACAGCCAGCTGCTGAGCTGGAAGACCCTGAGCCTGCGCGGCCTGCAGGTCAGCCTCGCACCCAACGCGGCCCCGACCGTGGACGTGCGCGAAACCACGCTGACCGACTTCTTCGCCCGCGTGATCGTCGACCCCACCGGCCGCCTGAACCTGCTGAGCCTGACCAAGAAGGGCGAGGAAGCCTCGAAGGCCGCCGCGGCCGCCGCCACCGAAGCCAGCACCAAGAAGGGCCCGGGTGGCACGACCACCACGACCCGCGCGCCGGCCGCCTCGGCGCCACAGCGGGCTTCGGGCGGTGCGCCGGTGTCGGCCGAAGCCATGGTCGGCGGCGCGCCCGAGCCTGCGCCGGCTGCGTCCGCACCCGTCGTGGCTGCCGCGCCTGCGGCCGATAGCGGCCCGGCGCCCGTCATCAACTTCGGTCCGATGAGCCTGGTCAACGGCAAGATCGACTTCACCGACCTGTTCGTCAAGCCCAACTACTCGGCCGACCTGAGCGAGCTGACCGGCAAGCTCAGTTCCTTCTCGTCGAACCCGCCGAACGGGCAGGGCGGTCGACCGGCGCTGGCCGACCTCGAGCTGCGCGGCAAGGCGCAGCAGACCGCGGCGCTGGAAATCACCGGCAAGCTCAACCCGCTGGCCAAGCCGCTCGAACTTGACATCACCGCCAAGATGCGCGACCTCGACCTGGCGCCGCTGTCGCCGTATTCGGTGCGTTACGCGGGCCACGGCATCGAGCGCGGCAAGATGAGCATGGACGTCAATTACAAGATCGCGCCCGACGGCCAGCTCACCGCCACCAACAAGCTGGTGCTCAACCAGCTGAAGTTCGGCGACGAGGTGGCCGGCGCGCCCAACAGCCTGCCCGTGCGCCTGGCCGTGACCTTGCTGGCCGACCGCAACGGCGTGATCGATGTCGACCTGCCGCTGCGCGGCTCGCTCAACGATCCGCAGTTCAGCATCGGCCCGCTGATCTTCAAGGCCGTGGTCAACCTGATCGTCAAGGCCGTGACCGCGCCGTTCAGCCTGCTGACCGGCGGCCTGGGCGGTGGCGGCAGCGGCGACTCGAGCGCCATCACCTTCGAGCCTGGCAGTTCCACGCTCAGCAGCGGCGCGAAAGAAAGCCTGGACAAGGTCGTGAAGGCCCTGACCGAGCGGCCGACGCTGCAGATGACGGTGGTGGGTACCTCCAGCCTCGAGAAGGAGCGCGACGCCTACCAGCGCCAGCGCCTGCGCCAGCTGACCCAGGCCGAGAAGCGCCGTGTCGCGGTGCGCGGCGGCCAGACCGGCACCGAGGTGGCGCCGGTGACCGATGCCGAGTACCCGGAGCTGCTCACGGCCGTCTACAAGCGCTCCGACATCACCAAGCCGCGCAACATGGTCGGCCTGGCCAAGGACCTGCCGGTGAAGGAAATGGAAAACCTGCTGCTGGCCAGCGTGCCGGTCGACGAGGAATCGATGCGCCAGCTCGCCGTCGAGCGCGGCGCCGTGGTGCGCGACTACCTGCTGGCGCAGAAGCTGCCGAGCGAGCGCCTGTTCCTGGGGGCCGTGCGCACCACGGCCAGCGGCAGCGACTGGAAGCCCGGCGCCGAGCTGAGCCTGACCATGAAATAGCCGGCGGGGCTTGGCTTTTCGCCTCGCCTTGCCATATATCTTGCGGGCCCTTTTCAGCCCGCCGAACGGTGCGCGCCGCAGTTCCGACACGGAATTCGGCGGGCTGTTCGCCAACTGGGTGAAAATGTCGATGTGCGCCGGCCTTTGCCGGCGCCTTCGCTTTCTCTACCAAGACAACGATTTCGCGCAGTGACCTCTACTTCTTCCAAGCCACACGACCTCCAGGCCCTCGACACGCTCACCGGCGGCGCCTTCACCGCGCCGACCTCGGGCGAGCGCGCCGCGCGCATCCGCGACTGGCTCGCGGGCAACCCTTCGTCCGAGCAGATGCAAGAGGTCTTCAAGGAGTTGAGCGGCCGCGACAAGGGCGCCGCGCGCCTGCTGCGCGAAAAGCTCGACGAAATCAAACGCGCCAAGGGCCAGGAAGCCATCGCCGCCGAATGGGCGCAGAAGGCCGAAACGCTGCTGGCGCAGTCCAAGCTCAACATCGCCGACGCACTGGCCTGGCAGCGTGACGCCGCCAAGGCCGGCGCGCCGCTGTCGCGCGAACCGCTGGCCGGGCTGAAGGCCCAGCTGGCCGAGCGCGTCAAGGGCATCGAAGACCTGCAGCACCGTGCGCAGGTCCACCGCGAAGCCGCCGTCCTGCTGGCGCAGCGCTTCGAAGTGCTGTCCACCAAGGGCTGGAAGGACGCCCAGGCCGCCGAGGAATCGCTGCGCGCCGACGTGACCCACTGGCAGCAGCAAGCCGCCGACATCGTGGCCGATGCCAACTGGAACAGCCTCGACGCCAAGTTCGCACCCCAGCTCGAAGCCTCCAAGTCGCAGCTGCTCGTGGTGTCCGATTCGTTCCACGGCGCGCTGGCGCAGGCCGTTGCCGCCGCGGCCGATGCCGCCGCGCCGCTGCCGCCGGTGCCCGTCTGGGCCGACGAACTGCGCGCGGCACGCGGCGAAGTGGTTGCGCCCAAGCCCGCCGCGCCCGCCCGTCCCGCCGCACCCAAGGTCGACCCGGCCGTGCGCGCCGCGGCGCAAGACGCCGTGCAGGCCGCCCTCGCCAAGCTCGAACAGGAAACCGCCGAAGGCCACGGCAAGGCCAGTGCCGGCGCCGCCGCCGCGCTGCGCGCCGTGCTCAAGGAGCACGGCAAGCTGGTCGACGCGCCGCTCGAAGCCCGCGTGCACGCCGCGCTGGTTGCCGCCGGCGAACTCGAAGGCTGGCAGCGCTGGAGCGCCGACAAGGTGCGCGAAGACCTCGTCGCCAAGGCCGAAGGCCTGCTCAAGCGCCCCGAAGGCCAGGCCCTTGGTGGCCGCAAGATGCAGGAAACCCTGCGCGCCCTGCGCGACCAGTGGAAGCAGGCCGACCAGGGCGGCGTGCCGAACCACGCGCTGTGGAAGCGTTTCGACGAAGCCTGCAACGAAGCCCACAAGGTGGTCGAGGCCTGGCTCGAGAAGGTGCGCGCCGATGCCGCCGAGCACCGCGCCCTGCGCGTCGCACTCATCGAAGAGGTCAAGGCCTGGGCCGCCGCGCATGCCGGCGCCACCGACCTGAAGGCGCACAACCGCGCGCTGCACCAGTTCGCCGACCGCTGGCGCGATGCCGGCCACGTGGGCGAGAAGGTGTTCGCCGAGCTGCAACCGCTGTGGAATGAAGTGTTCGGTGCCGCCCGTGCCCCGTTCGAAACGGCGCAGAAGGCCAGTGTCGAGCGTCGCCAGGCCATGATCGCCGAAGCCACCGAGCTGGGCGCCCAGCCGATGCTGCGCATCGATGCCGTGAAGGCGCTGCAACAGCGCTGGCAGCACGAGGCGCAGAGCGTGCCGCTCGACCGCCGCCACGAACAGAAGCTGTGGGACGCGTTCCGCGCACCCATCGACGAAGCCTTCAACCGCAAGACGGTCGAGCGCGAAAAGGCATCGGCCGCCATGAGCGAGCACGACCGCCATGTGCTCGAAGCCTCCAAGGCGCTCGACGCGGCCAATGCCGGCGGCGACGCACAGAAGATCCGCGCCGCCATCGCCGGCCTCGAAGCTGCACTGCGCGGTGAAGTGCCCGCACCGGCACCCGCCACCACGAGCGACGGCCCCTCGGTCGGCGCGACCGGTGTCGAAGCCCCCGGCCAGGCCGCTGCCGAGTTCGGCGAAAGCGCCGAGCAGACGCCGGGTTCGAGCGATGCCGAAGCCACGCCGTCCGCACCCGCGGCAGCAGTGGCCGACGCGCCCGACCTGGTCGCTCCCGCAGACGGCGCCGATGCTTCGGCCCGCAGCGACAGCGCCGCGCACGAAGCCGGCGAGGCTGCGAGCGTCGCTCCGGCCGCGCCGCCGAAGCCCGCACCCAAGCCCGTGGTCGCCATGCGTGGCGACGACCGGCCCAGCAGCAAGAAGGCCGAAGCCGCACCGGCCGCTCGCGGCACGGGCCGCTTCGGTGATCGCCGCGACGGTGGCCGTCCCGGTGCCGGCGGCCCCGGCCGTCCGAACGACCGCGGCGGCCCGCGTCCTGATGCCCGTGGTGGCGATCGCGGCGCGCCGGGCGGTGGCCGTTTCGGCGACCGTCCGCCGCGCGAAGACCGCGGCCCGCGCCTGGGCGATGCCGCCTTCCGCGCGCAGCGCGAAGCGCTCGAGCGTGCCGACATGGCGCTGCGCAAGCTGGCCGCGCAGGCCCACGGCGAAGCGCTCACGCAGGTGCTCGGCGCCTGGGAGCAGCGCGATGCCGCCCGCCTGCCCAGCGTGCAGGAACTGGGCCGTGCCGTGACGCCGGCCGTGCGCACCCAATGGTCGCAGGCCGTGGGTGCCGCACCGACGGCCGGCGCGAGCGATGCCGCCGAAGCACTGCTGCGCCTGGAGATGGCCGCCGAAGTGCCGACGCCCGCCGAGCAACTCGACGCACGCCGCGCGCTGCAGCTCAAGCTGCTGACGAAGCGTGGCGATCCGACGCCGGCCCAGACCTGGGGTCAGGATGCCGGCAAGGTGCTCGCCGCCGCGCACGACGCCGCCACTGCGCGCCGTCTGCAGAACGCACTGAAGGCTTTGCTGCGCAAGTAAGGCGTCCGCGCGCGTTCATGAGAAGGAGCCCGCCGCGTGCGGGCTTTTTCATGTGTGTCGACCCGTCCCGGCTCAAGGCAATTTGGCCAGGATCTTGTCCATTTCTCCGGCGGTATAGGCGCGCAGGGAGCGCGTGCGCACATTGCCCTGCATGGCGATGGCCAGACTGAATGCACAGAGCGCCTGCTCGTCCTCGGACTCCAGCACGCAGACCACATCGCAGTCGCCCATGGTCCAGAAGATCTCGCGCATGTTGACGCCGAGCTTCTGGGCGGTTTCCTTGGCGGCGGCAGCGCGTTTGGTGGTTTCCTTGACGCTCTGGATGCCCTTGTCCGTGAAGCTCAGCATGCCGATATAGGTCACCATTTTCTGCTCCTGTGTTGTTATCCGCGGGGGACGAATCACATGAAGCAACGCCGCCCCCGATGGCGACGCTCCAGGTCATCGGGCGCGCAGCGACGCTGTGGAGGGCGATGGCCGCAGCGATGCTACGCCGGGGGCCTGCAAAGGCAAGGCGCTCCCGATCAGCGCCTACTCAGGACGAGGTAGGCGGACCGCGATCGCGCGCGCAAGCAAGGAAACCAGATGTGAGGGGCGGTCAGGCCTGCGCAGGCCGAAAGAACGCATCGAAGAGAACCAGCACTGCCGGGAAGTCCCGCGCGAAGTTCGGCCGGTTCACGAAGTAGGCCTCGCAGGCCACCGCGAAGAACTCGCTGATCGAGGTGGCACCGTAATCGTCGAGCCAGGGCGGCTCGGCGCCGAAGCGTTCGGCGAGGATGGTCTTTTCGCGGAAGTCGTCGTAGGCCGGCTGCAGCACGGCCATCCAGGCCGCGCGGGCCTCGCGCGCACTGCGCCGGCCCATGAAGCCGGCCGGCAGCGGCGGGCAGCCGTCGGCGATGCCGTTGCGCATGTCGATCTTGTGGGCGAACTCGTGGATCACGACGTTGTAGCCGCCCTCGCTGCTGACGCTGCTCGCGAGCACGTCCTGCCAGCTGAGCATGACGGGGCCCTGGTCCATCGCCTCGCCGGCGACGACCTCTTCGTACTCGTGCACGACCAGCGCGTCATCGACGACCTTGCGCGGCGCCACCACCTCGGACGGGTGCACCACGATGCCGACGAAATCGTCGTACCAGTCGAGCCCGTCCTTCAGGTGCAGCACCGGCAGCACGGCCTGCGCCGCGATGGCCAGCGCCACCTCGTCGGTGATGACGAAGCCCTGCGTGCCATGGAATTCCTTGTCCCGCAGGAACTCGGCCGCGAGCGTGCGTAGTTGTTGCTGCTGCGCGGGCGGCAATTCGCCCAGGAAGGCGTAGCGCGTGAGCGTGGCGCGCCAGGCGGCGTCGGGAATCGGGGGCAGGGCGCGCAGCCGGCGCAGCCACTTGAACATCGGTGTTCGGTGTGCTTACCGCAGGTCGACGCGCTGCGCGCCGGCGGCCGACAGGCACAGCAGCTGCGCGCGCGGCGGGTGCGCGGCGGCGTCCCAGTCGCTCAGCACGATGCGACGCAGGCCGTGGCCCAGGTCGTGGACGGCGGGGCGGTGGGTGTGGCCATGGATCAGCGCGCTGGCGCCCGCGTGCTGCAGCCATTGGCGGGCAGCGTCGGCGTCCACGTCGGCCCAGAGGGTCGAGGGATCGCGCTTGCGGTCTTCGCTCTGTGCGCGGATGGCGCGGGCGAGGGCGCGGCGCTCTTCCAGCGGGCGCGCGAGGAACGCGGCCTGCCATTCGGGCGTGCGCACCTGGGCGCGAAACTGGAGGTAGTCGGTGTCTTCGAGGCAGAGGGCGTCGCCATGGCTCAGCAGCCAGCGTTCGCCGTGCAGCACCAGCACCGTGGGGTCGTCGAGCAGCGTCAGGCCGCATTGCGCGGCAAAGGCCTTGCCGACGAGGAAGTCGCGGTTGCCGTGCATGAAGAACACGGGCATGCGCTGCGCCGTGCGCTGCAGCAACTCGACGCACTGCGCCTCGAAGCCGGGCTGGTCGGCGGCATCGTCGCCCACCCACACCTCGAACAGGTCGCCGAGGATCACCAGCGCATCGGCCGGCGTGGTCTGCAGGTAGCCCTGCCAGGCCTCGAAGGTGGCCAGCTCGCTGGCCTGCAGGTGCAGGTCGGAAATCAGGTCGACGGTGCGCCACGCGGGCGGCGCCACCAGCTCGGAGAAAGCCGGGTTCGCCACCGGGGTCATGCCGCTGCGCCGTGCCTGAAGTGCATCACTCGACAGTAACGACTGCCTTTTCGATCACGACGTCCTCGAGGGGCACGTCGTCATGGAAGCCCTTGCGGCCCGTCTTCACGGCCTTGATCTTGTCGACGACATCGGTGCCGCCCGTGACCTTGCCGAACACCGCGTAGCCCCAGCCCTGGGCCGAGGGGGCGGTGTGGTTCAGGAAGCCGTTGTCGGCCACGTTGATGAAGAACTGGGCGGTGGCCGAGTGCGGTGCGCTCGTGCGGGCCATGGCCACGGTGTAGTTGGCGTTCTTGAGGCCGTTGTTGGCTTCGTTCTCGATCTCGGCGCCGGTGGGCTTTTGCTTCATGCCGGGCTCGAAACCGCCGCCTTGCACCATGAAGCCGGGGATCACGCGGTGGAACACCGTGTTGTCGTAGTGGCCCTTCTTCACGTACTCGATGAAGTTGGCGGTCGACTTCGGTGCCTTCACGCCGTCGAGTTCGAGCGTGATGACGCCGTAGTTCTTGATGTGCAGTTCGACTTGGGGGTTGCTCATGAGTTAGCTCCTTCTTCGGAAACGGGATTACTTCGCCAGCGTGGCGGACTTGATGGTGAGGGTTTCGACGGGCACGTTCTGCATGCCGCCCTTGTTGCCGGTCTGCACGGCGCGGATCTTGTCGACCACGTCGGTGCCGGCGACGACCTTGCCGAACACGGTGTAGCCGTAGCCGTCGGGGTTGGGTGCGTTCAGCGAGTCGTTGTTCTTCACGTTGATGAAGAACTGCGAGGTGGCCGAATTGGGGTTGCCGGTGCGGGCCATCGCGATCGTGTACTTGTCGTTCTTCAGGCCGTTGTTGGCCTCGAGCGGGATCGGCGGGCGCGTGGGCTTTTGCTGCAGGTCGGCCGTGAAGCCGCCGCCCTGGATCATGAAGCCGTCGATGACGCGGTGGAACACCGTGCCGTCGTAGTGCTTGTCCTTGACGTACTGCAGGAAGTTTTCGACCGTCTTGGGGGCCTTGGCCGCATCGAGCTCGACCACGATGTCGCCCGCCGAGGTGGCGAGCTTGACGCGCGGCGCCGCCTGCTGGGCGTGCGCGCCGGCGGCGACGCCGAAGGCCAGGGCTGCGGCCAGTGCGAGGGCGCCGCGGCGGCTGAAACGGGAAAGTGCAGAGGTCGTCAAATGAGGCTCCGTGTGCGGGTGGAGGGGAGGGC
>NZ_JBYSZY010000082.1:0-20845 GCF_058787635.1 Variovorax sp. FW305-3-2-15-B-LB1
GTGGGGGTGTGGATGTGCTCGTGCGTGTGCGGATGCGTGGCCGTCATTGTCGGGCGTCGCCGGGAGCTGCAAGCCCGGCCAGTGTCTCGATGCGCACTGGCACCAGCGGCGGGCGCGGCGCGGGCGGCGTCCAGCCGAACAGGAACTGCGCCGCGTCGCCGCACACGCGCCCCTGGCAGGCGCCCATGCCGCAGCGGCGGTGCAGCTTGGCGTCGGTCCAGCCGGTGCAGGCCGAAAGCGCGGCAAAGGGCACGTCCTCGCAGCGGCACACGAGCGTGTCGGGGCGGGGCAGGGCCTTGAGGTCGTCGACCAGCGCGAAGCGGCGGTGCAGCTGGGCGGCGAAGGCATCCCAGCGGGCGCGTTCGCGGTCGTGGGTGCGGGCCTTCGCGGCCTCGCCAACGGCCGCGTGACCGGCGATGGTGCCCTGCACCAGCGCACGCTCGCTGCCGCCGAAGCCGGTGCATTCACCGGCCGCGTAGATGCCCGCGACGCTCGTGGCCTGCAACGCATCGACCGCGAGCCCCGGCCCCGCGAGCGCGCAGCCGAGCAGCTGGCCCAGCTGCGTGTTGGGCGTGAGCCCGAAACCGCAGGCGATGCGATCGCAGGCCATCTCGACCTCACGATCACCTTGGCGCAGCCGCACCGATTCGACCTGCGTCGTGCCCTGCGCCGAGACCACGCGCGACGCGGTGCGGTAGTTCGCATCGGCCAGCGTGAGCGCCTGCACGGCCTTGCCGGGCCAGCGCACGAGGCTGGCGCCGAAGGCCGCGACCGAGGCGAACGACGCTTGCTCAGCGATGCGCAGCACCTGCGCGCCCGCCGCCTTGGCCGTGGCGGCGGCGGCCAGCAGCAAGGGCCCGCTGCCAGCGATGACGATGCGCTCGCCCGCGACCGGCAAGCCGGCCTTGATCAGCGCCTGCAGGCCGCCCGCGCCCGTCACACCGGGCAGCGTCCAACCGGGGAAGGGCAGCAGCAGCTCGCGGGCGCCGGTGCACAGGATGAGCTTTGTCCATCGCATGCGCGTCGCGCCCTCGGCGTCTTCGAGCAGCAGTTCATGCGAAGCAGGCGCAGCGACCACACGCGTGCCGCTGCGCACGCGCAGGTTCGCGTGGCGTGCGAGCGCCTCGCGCCACTGGCGTGCCGCCGGTGGCAGCGACGCGCCGGGGCCGTCGCGCCAGATCTGTCCGCCAGGCGCGGGGTTGTCGTCGATCACCACGACCGACGCACCGCTGGCCGCCGCCACGGCCGCGGCCATGCCCGCCGGGCCCGCGCCGACGACCAGCACATCGCACGCGTCGATCGCCACGCCGCTCATGCCGTCGTCTCCACGCGCATGCCCTCGGCGCACACGGTCTGGCACGCGAGGCGGCGCCGCCCGTCGATCTGCACGCGGCATTCCTGGCACACGCCCATGCCGCAGAACGGCGCGCGCGGCTGGCCCGTGACGGAGGTGCGCGCCGCGCCCATGCCGCCGGTGATGCGCAACGCGGCGGCGACCGAGCTGCCCGCCTTCACGCGCACGGGCTGGCCATCGATGTGCAGCAAGGTCTGAGCGCTCATGCCCGCTCCCGCAGGCCGCGCGGCGCATACGGCGCGGCGTCGAAGTCGGGCGTTGCGCCGGTCATCAGCGCCGCGAGCACGTGCGCGCTGCCCGGTGCCGTGGTCACGCCCAGCCCTTCGTGGCCGACGGCGAGCCAGAGCTTCTCGCGCCACGGGTGCCTGCCCAGCAGCGGCAGGCCGTCGGGCGAGGCGGCGCGCAGGCCGGTCCATGCGCGCACGGCGTTCAGGTCGGCGAGCCCCGGCAGGTAGTCCAGCGTGCGCTGCAGCATGCGCGCGAGCATCGGCGCCTCGACGGCCAGGTCGGTCGTGTCGAACTGGCGCGACGAGCCCACCAGCAGCTGCCCCGTGGGGCGCGGCTGCACGTTGAAGGCGACCGAGTCGCCGTCGCTGTGGTGCGCGCTGGTCACGTAGCCGAGCTCGACGAGCTGGTGGCGCACCGTGCCCGGGTAGCGGTCGGTGATGAGCAGGTGGCCCTTCTTGGGGCGGATCGGCAGCTCGGGGCACAGCGTCGTCGCCTCGATGCCGTTGGCGAGCACGACCTGCGGCGCGGTGCGGCGGCTGCCATCGGCCAGGCGCAGCGTGCCGTCGTCTTCGATGGCCTCGACCTTCGCGTGTTCGACATGCACCGACGCCGCGTGCTGCGCGAGCAGCCAGCGCGCCGCGTTCGGCGCATAGAGGATGCCGTCGCCCGGCACTTCGAGCGCGCCCGACAGGCCGGCGCGCAACGCGGGCTCGGCGCGCGCGAGTTCGGCCGCATTCAGCAGTCGGCTCTCGATGCCGAGCGCGCCCAGCCGCAGCTGCTTGCGTTCGGCTTCGGCCATTTCCTCGTCGTTCGCCGCGATCCAGAGCGTGCCGCAGGGGCTGTAGGCGCAGTCGGCGCCCAGGCGCGGCGCGAGCGCGCGCCATTGCGCGACCGAGTGGCGGCTGAGCTCGAGTTCGGCCGCGTTGTCGTCCATCACCACCAGGTGGCCCATGCCCGCGCCGGTGGCACCGCCCAGGCGCGCGTCGAGCACGCACACGCGGCGCCCGGCCTGCGCCAGCGCATGGGCACACGCCGCGCCGACGATGCCGGCGCCGATGACGATGACGTCCGCGTCCATGCGCCCCGGTGTCAGAGGCGGATGCCCCAGCCGAAGGGGTCTTCGTCGTCGATGAGCAATGTGGCTTCGGCACTGATGTGCGCGCGGCCACGCAGCGTGGGAATGACCTGGTCGCCGTCCATCGCGTAGCTCGCCTCGAAGACGCTGCCGATCACGCTGGCCTGCCGCCACACCGCGCCCGGCGCGAGCTTGCCGTCGGCCGCGAGGCAGGCGATCTTGGCGCTGGTGCCGGTGCCGCAGGGCGAGCGGTCGTAGGCGTTGCCGGGGCACAGAACGAAGTTGCGGCTGTCGGCGCCTTCGTCATCGTTCGAGAAGAGTTCGATGTGGTCGATCTCCGCACCGTTCGCGCCCGTGATGCCCTGCGCCGCCAGCGCCTTGCGCAAGGCGGCCGTGTAGTCGGTCAGCGCCGCGAGGTTGTCGCTCGCCACGCGCTGGCCGTGCTCGCTCACGAGGAAGAACCAGTTGCCGCCCCACGCCACATCGCCGCGCACCGTGCCGTTGCCCGGCAGGTCGACCGCCACCTGGTGCAGGTGCCGGTACGCGGGCACGTTGCGCACGCTCACCGAGCCGTCTTCGTGCAGCGTGGTCGTGACCGTGCCCACGGGCGTCTCGATGCGGTGCTCGCCCACGCCGATGCGGCCCATGTGCGCCAGGCTCGCGACCAGCCCGATGGTGCCGTGGCCGCACATGCCCAGGTAGCCGGCGTTATTGAAGAAGACCACGCCGGCCGCCGCATCGGGCGACACCGGCTCGCACAGCAGCGCGCCGACCACGACATCGCTGCCGCGCGGCTCGAGCACGGCGGCGGCGCGCCACTTGTCATGCTGATCGGCCAGCAGCGTGCGGCGCTCAGCCATGGAGCCCCTTCCCAGATCGGGAAAGCCGCCGATCACAAGGCGCGTGGGCTCGCCGCCCGTGTGCGAGTCGATGACCTGGATGCGTTGCATGGGTGTGGGGCTCACTCAGTAACTGGCGATCGGCACGGGGGCCGCGTTCTTGAACGTGAAGACGGTGATGGGCGCCTGCTTCATGTTGCCCTTGTCGTCGTAGGCATAGGTCGCGGCCACGCCCTTGTAGGTGGCCTTGTAGAGCTCGGCGCCGACCTTGTCGGGGTCGATGGCGTTGGCCTTCTTCATCGACTCGCCGATGAACAGCACCTGGTCGTAGTACGAGGCGGCGTACGCATCGGGATCGACGTTGAAGCGCTTCTTGAACTTCTCCTTGAAGGCCGGGCCGCTTTGCGCCTTCTCGAGCATGGAGCCGCCCTGCGCGCAGAACACCAGGTCGTTCACCGCGTCGCCGCCGATCTTGCCGGTGGCCGGGCTGCACACCGTGTCGCCGCCCAGCAGCTTGCCGGGCACGGCCAGCTGCTTCATCTGGCGCGCCATGGGCGCGGCCTGCGGCGCATAGCCGCCGAAGAAGATCGCCTCGGGCGCCTTGCCCTTCATGTTGGTCAGGATGGCGGTGAAGTCGACGGCCTTGTCGGTGGTGAACTCCTGGCCGACGATGGTGAGGCCCTGCTTCTTCGCCTCCTTGGTGAACTCTTCGGCGAGGCCCTGGCCGAAGGCCGTGCGGTCGTCGATCACGCCGACCTTCTTCACCTTCAGTTCCTTGGCCGCGTACACGGCCATGGCACCGCCGATCTGGTTGTCGCTGGCAATGATGCGGTACAGGTTCTTGTAGCCGCCCTGCGTGACCTTCGGATTGGTGCCCACGGTGGACACCAGCGTGCCGCCGTCGCTGTAGATGCGCGAGGCCGGAATGGCCACGCCCGAGCAGTACGGGCCCATGACGAACTTGACGCCGTCGTCGACGAACTTCTGCGCCACGCTGACGCCGGTCTTGGCGTCGCACTGGTCGTCTTCGGAGACCAGCTCGAACTTCAGCGTCTTGCCGCCGACGCTGAGCTTCTTCGCGTTGAGCTCCTCGATGGCCAGGCGGATGCCGTTTTCATTGTCCTTGCCCGCGAAGGCGTTGGGACCCGACAGCGGACCGCTGTGGCCGATCTTGACCACTTGCTCCTGGGCCTGCGCGGGGCTGGCCACGGCCAGGGCGACCAGGCCCGCGAGACTGAGTGAGGAAACCATGCCTGCTTGTGACTTCATGCTTCTTCCTAGGGTTGGGAACAATGAAAAACGACAGGGTCCGAGTGCATGGGAGACCTGTCTCAGTTTAAATATATTAAGCACATATCTCGTGGATATCTGTGGGGCAAGCGCTCTTTCGGTCGCTGGGGTTCTGTGATATCTGTGAACGAACGGGCCGTTCGGGGCGCGATCACGCCGACGGGGTGCCTTGCTCCGCGAATGTCCTCCGGCCTGCGGCCTCCCCCTTGATTTCGCTGCGCAAGGCACCCCATCGACGTGATCGGGTCAGTGCGGTGGTTGATCAGCGGAGAACCAGCAGCGTGCCCCGTGCCCGGGACACTGGGTGCTTCCCGCAGCGAAATCAAGGAGGAGGGGCGAAGCCCCGGGGGACATTCGCGGAGGGAAGTACCCGGTGGCCCGGGCACGCGCCCCGAACAGGAGCACCCACCCGGACAACAACAAGAAGGTCAGTCGACCTTCGCCCCCGAAGCCTTCACCACAGCCCCCATCGCATCCCAGTCCGCACGCAGCAGCTTCTGGAAAGCTTCGGCACTCTGGCTGCGCGGCTCCACGCCCAGGCGCTTGAAGCGCTCCTGGATCGCCGGATCGGCCAGCACCTTGTTGGCCGCCGCGTTGATGCGCTCGACCTCGGCCTTCGGCGTGCCCGCCGGCGCCAGCAGGCCGATCCACGAATCGAAGGCGTAGCCCGGCAACCCGCTCTCGCCCACCGTCGGCAGCTTCGGCAGGAAGGGGCTGCGCGACTGGCCCGTGGAGGCCAGCAGCTTCACGCGCGCGTCGTCCTGGAAACCCATCACGCCGATGCTCGACGAGATGACCGCCTGCACGCGGCCCGCGAGCACCTCGTTCACGGCCTCGCCGGTCGACTTGGTCGGGATGTGCGTCATCTGCAGGCCGGCCTTCGCGAGGAACGACGCCATCGCCAGGTGCGTGGCGCTGCCGTTGCCGGCCGAGGCGTAGTTGTACTTGCCGGGGTTGGCCTTGACCTCCTTGATGAAGTCGGCCGTGCTCGCCACGTTCATGCCGCTGGCCACCGCCAGCACATAGCCCGCGTTGCCCACGTTGGCCACGCCGACGAAGTCCTTCAGCGGGTCGTAGGGCAGCTTGCTGTACAGGAAGCCCGCGATGTTGTGGCTGGCCGCCGCCAGCACCAGCGTGTTGCCGTCGGCCGGCGCCTTGGCCACCACCGCCGCGCCCACCGTGCCGCCCGCGCCCGCGCGGTTCTCGACGATGGCGCTGCCGCCGAGCGCAACGCCCAGCTCGTTGTTGAAGGCGCGCGCCACCGTGTCCTGCACGGCGCCCGTGCCGAAGGGCACGATGATGTGGATCACGCGCTGCTGCGCGTGCGCGGCGCCAAGGCCGCCCAGGGCCACGGCGGCTGCAAGCGCAGCCAGCGAACGTCGGGTGAACAGGGGAAAAGTCATCGAGGTGGCCGCTTTCATCGTCAACAAAAAAGTTGTTTTTCAGGTGCCCGACGGCAGCCAGCGCTGCACCAGCTTCACGAAGTAGCTCGCACCGATCGGGATGATCTCGTCGTTGAAGTCGAACGAGGTGTTGTGGATGATGCAAGGGCCGGGCCCGTGGCCGTCCAGCCGGTGGTCGCCGTCGCCATTGCCCAGGAAGGCGTAGCAACCGGGCCGTGCGAGCAGCATGTGGGCAAAGTCTTCGGCGCCCATCACGGCGGGGAAGTTGGCGGTGACCATGTCGTCGCCCACCACCTCGCGCATCACGCCGGCGGCAAAGCGCGCCTCGGCCGGATGGTTCACGGTCGGCGGCGAGGAGCGGTTGAAGTACACCTCGGCCGTGCAGCCATGCGCCGCCGCCACGCCGGCCGCCACTTCGCGCAGCCGCGCCTCCAGCTTGTCGATGGCCTCGATGGAAAAGGTGCGGATCGTGCCGCCCACCGTCGCCACATCGGGAATCACGTTCGGCGCATCCGAGCCCTGCAGCTGCGTGACCGCCAGCAGGGCGCGCTCGGTGCTGGGAATGGTGCGCGCCACGATGGTCTGCAGCTGCTGCGCCAGCGTGACCACCGCGGCCACCGGATCGATACCGGTGTGCGGCATCGAGGCGTGCGTGCCGCGCCCGCGCACGGTGATCTTGTAGGTGTTGCTCGATGCCATCAACGCGCCTTCGTTGAGCGCGAAGCGGCCCACGTCGCCGACGGGAAAGTTGTGCAGCCCGAAGACCGCGTCGCACGGAAAGCGCTCGAACAGGCCCTCGTCGATCATCTTCTTGGCGCCCGCCTTGCCCATCTCCTCGGCGGGCTGGAAGATGAAATGCACGGTGCCGTCGAAATCATCGGGCCCTTGTTGCGACAGGTGCCAGGCGGCGGCCAGCAGCATCGTCGTGTGGCCGTCGTGGCCGCAGGCGTGCATGCGGCCGGGGTTCGTCGACTTGTGGGCGAACTCGTTGGCTTCGTGCAGCGGCAGCGCGTCCATGTCGGCGCGCAGGCCGATGGTGCGACTGCCCGTGCCCTTGCGCAGCACGCCGACGAGGCCCGTGCCCGCGATGCCGCGGTGCACCTCGATGCCCCATTCAGTGAGCAGGCTCGCGACCTTCTCGGAGGTGCGGTGCTCCTCGAAACCGAGTTCGGGGTGCGCGTGAATGTCGCGCCGGATGTCGATGAAACGGGTGGCGTGGGCGGCGAAGGCGTCGACGAGATTCATGGCGGGCGGCTGCGGGATCGTTCGCGAAAAACAGAAGCGAACGATTCTGGCGCAGCCGCTCGCGCGGCGCATGCTGGCTTACGCGTGGTTCAGGCTAGCCGAGCCGGCCTTGTGCGCGCAGTGTGGCGCCGATGCGGCGGATCTCGGCCTCGCCCCGGTCGAGCGCCGCGCGGCTCGTGTGCACCGAGTAGTGGCCCATCACCAGCTCGTGCGGATGCGGCACCGCCGAACCGAGCACGAAGGCCGTGTCGCCCTGCGCCACGACGTCGATGGCCGCGCCGGACTCCTCGAACACCGCGAGCTCGCCCGTGCCGATGGGGCCGCCGGTGCCGTCACCCGCATCGAGCCGGCCCGCATTCACCGCGACCCAGCCCACCGTGTGGCCGGCGGGCGGCGTGTAGCGCCAACGTTCGCCGTCCTTCAACCGCACGGCCAGGTAGTTCATCGGCGAGGGCGCCGGAATGGGGCTCTGCGCCGCGCCGTAGCGCCCGAGCAGCACGCGCGCCGGGCCCTCCTGCGGCACCTGCGAGGGCGCGAGGTAAATGCTCTGCGCGGGCGCGTTTTCTTCAGCGGCCGGCAGCGCCACCCAGAGCTGGAAGCCCTGCACGCGCGTCACGCCCGGCGCCGGTGCGCCCGTGTGCCACACGCCGTTGCCGGCGCGCATCCACTCGACGCCGCCGCCGCGCAGCACGCCCTGTTCGCCGGTCGTGTCCTCGTACAGCGTGTCGCCTTCGATCAGCCACGTCAGCGTGGCGATGCCCGAGTGCGGGTGCAGGCCGAAGCCCTTGTGGCCGCCGTCGACATCGAAGCCGAACAGGTCGAGGAACACGAAGGGCTTGAGGTACTCGCCCAGGTCGCCCGGGCTCATGAGCCGCGTGATCGGCCCGTGCTTCGCGCCGCGCGTGCGGTAAACGATGGCGCGGGTGTCGGTGGCAACCACTGCGTTCATACGGCCTCCCTGGCGGTCTTCAGTGCGCGGGTCCACCACGCCATGTCGTCGAGCAGGCCCGTGGCCGACTGCGCCAGGTGCGGGAAGTCGTCGAAGGACTTGCCCTGCTGCCAGATGCCGAGGAACTCGACCATGCCGATGTGCACCGCGTGGCGCACCGGCGCCATCTGCATCTCGACCGCGACCAGCCGCAGCTGCTCCACCGCCCGCGCCGCGCCCACGCCGCCGTAGCCCACGAAGCCGATCGGCTTGCGGATGAACTCCTTGTAGGCCCAGTCGATCGCGTTCTTCAGCACCGCGCTCGGGCCGTGGTTGTACTCGGGCGTGACGATGATCAGCCCGTCGAACGTGGCCAGCTTGGCCTGCCAGCGCTGCGCGGCCTCGTTCTTCACCGGGCCCCAGGCGGGTGCGCCGGCTTCGTTGAAGAAGGGCAGCGGATGGTCGCGCAGGTCGACCAGCTCGAAGGCCAGGTCGGTGCGCTGCTTCGCGATCTCGTGGATCCAGTGCGCGGGCTTCTCGCCGAAGCGGCCTTCGCGGGTCGAGCCGATGACGATGCCGATGCGGGGTTGTTGTTGTGCGCTCATGGGGTGCGTGCTCCTGAATGAAATGGGGGTGGTCGAAGGCCGCAAGGCCATGGACCCAAGGTTAGGCACGCACGCATTGATCGACTAGACGGTAGAGTCGGATTGCACTCGTCCATCAATAGAAGGAATAGACCCCGCCATGCTCGACCTCAACGACATCGCCGTCTTCGTGCAGGTGGTGCGCCACGGCAGCTTCGCCGAGGCCGGCCGCCGGCTGGGCCTGCCGCCCAACACCGTGAGCCGGCGCATCCAGCAGCTGGAGGCGCAGCTCGGCACCCGGCTGCTGCAGCGCTCGACCCGCAAGCTCACGCTCACCGGCGCCGGACAGGCCTTTCACGAACAGTGCGCCGAGGCGGTCGACGGGCTGGTCGAGGCCGGGCAGGCGCTCATCACCGGCAGCCAGGAACCCAGCGGCCGCGTGCGCGTGGCGGCCACGGCCGATTTCTTCGACTTCTTCCCCATGGCCTGGGTGGCCGACTTCCTGGCCACGTACCCGCTGGTGCGCGTCGAGTTCGTGCTCAGCGACGCCAAGGCCGACCTGATCGCCGAGCAGATCGACATCGCCTTCCGCGGCGGCGCGCTGGCCGACTCGGGGTACGTCGCCCGCCAGCTGCTCGGCCCGCGCACCGACGGCCTCGTCGCCAGCCCCGCCTACCTGGCCGCGCGCGGCACGCCCGCCACGCTGCCTGAGCTGGCCGACCACGACTGCGTGACCCCCGCCCACCCGAGCGGCCGCACCACCTGGCGCCTGACCGGGCCCGGCGGCAAGGAGGAAGAAGTGCAGGTCGGCGGCCGCTTCAGCGGCAACACCGCGCAGGCGCTGCGCAAGGCCGCCATCGCCGGCCTGGGCATCGCGCTGCTGCCGCCGGCCATGGGGCGGCTCGACGTGGAGGCCGGGCGGCTGGTGCCGGTGCTGCCGCAGTACCAGCGCACCGGGCACGGGCTCAGCGTGGTCTACCCGAGCCGCAAGCACCTGCCGCGGGCGGTGTCGGCGTTCATCGGGATGGTGACGCAGAAGTTGCGGGAGGAGGAGGCGTTGCCGGATGTGTGGCGGGCGCGGATGACCTGACTTCGGACGCGGATCGATTTCCACAGAAAATGCCCGCCATGAAAATCGAAAAAGACACCGTCGTCACCCTCAAGTACAAAGTCGCCGACGCCCAGGGCAAGCTCATCGAAGCCAGCCCCGAGCCGATGGCCTACCTGCATGGCGGTTACGAGAACACCTTGCCCAAGATCGAGCAGGCGCTCGACGGCCAGGAAAAGGGCTACCAGACCACGCTGAACCTCGCCCCCGAAGACGCCTTCGGCCTGCGTGACGAAGCACTGGTGCGCACCATCCCCAAGACCGAGTTCCCACCCGGCGTGAAGGTGGGCGGCCAGCTGCAGGGCCGGCTCGACGACGGCACCGAGCACGTCTTCACCGTGACCAAGATCAAGGGCCCGGTCGTGCTGCTCGACGGCAACCACCCCTGGGCCGGCAAGGCGCTGAAGTTCAGCCTGCAGGTGACGGACGTGCGCGCGGCGCTGCCGGTGGAGATCGAGCACCGGCATGTGCATGGGGCGCACGGGCACCATCACTGAGCCTTGTTGAGCGATGGATTTCGCCACGGTCTCCGAGATTTCCAGTTTCTTCAGCATCGCTGCTCCGATCCTGATCGGCGCAGCGTTCGTCTGGGTCATTTGGCGCACAGAGTCCCGCCATGTACTGATTCGCCGGCTTTGGCAGTTGGTGCATGGCAAACAGGAAATCACGGATCCAGAAGTCCGTGCGTTCGTCGACGAGCAGACAAGCCTGGTTTCTTTCCGCCTGTTCGCCGGTATTCCTGTGGCCAGCCTGACGGAAGCCCATCAGCTCATTCAGTGGGCGAAGCACAACGACGTGCAGATGAGGACACTTCGGCATTGCGGCGAACTCTTTGACGCTGAACTTCGGCAAGTCAAGGAACACAAGCTGCCAGGACGCGCAAGCCAAGCCGCGCGGCTGGCAGGCTTCGTTGCTGCGGTTGCGGTGTTTGCCTTGAGCGTGGCGAGCCTGCCCACGGATCGCGCGCTTCTTTCTCTCAAGGCAACTGGGCGGCTGTTTCTGGCGACTGCGACGGAGATCACGGCGGCATGGCCACTGCAAACAGCCTCGCTAAGGGCTTCGGACTGCACCAACATTGCAGGTGACATCGGGGCCCGCACCTCGTTTTCCGAGGTCGAGGTGAAAGCGCTGTGCGGCGTCTTGAAGGACGCCGGCTTTCCCGCGTTTGTAAAGAGTACGGTGAAGGAGCAGCGGTGGTCGGCCGTGCTCTTGTGCCTGTTTGCAGCTTGGCTCGCATGGCTCGCCCTCTTTGCCTGGGGAGCAGGTGTAGCCGCCAAGAAGCTGGCAGACCGGCGGATCGATCCGGCTTTGCCAGGCTCGCAACAACTGGCGCTTGCCCTTGACGATTGAGCACAACCGCTAGGATTTCTTCCAGAACCTCGGCGCCTCGCTAATTCTCTCCAGCGCCTCGCAGCACGCCGTCGCCCCCGCCGCGCGGCGCGCGCTGAACCAGCCGACCGCGAACCACGCACGCGGGTCGCGCGCCGCGACCTCGCGGTACAGCGCGAGCGCCACGGCCTCGTCATTGAACTCGCCCAGCGCGTCCTGCGCGGGGCGCAGGGCCTTCAGGTAGCGCTCGGCCGCGTCCTTCTTCTTGCCGCCTTCCGCCTCGGCGAACAACGGCGCCACGAACTCCGCCAGGTAGCGCAGGCGCTTGAGCCGTTTGCGCGCGCGGTGCTGGTGTTCGGTGGCGAGCGATTCGAAACGCCGGCCATCGCGCGCGGCCTGTTTGTGCAGGCGCTGGAGCCGCTCGCGCAGCAGCTGAAGGGCCTCGTCAGCGGCGAGTGGTGCCGGGCCCGTCGACTCGGGTGCGGCGGCAGTGAAGCCGATCAGCGACACCAGCACGTCCTGGAACGCGGCGGCGCGCACGATGTCGCCGGGTGTCGGTGCCGGCGCGGCAGCGACACTGTCGGCATCACCCGCCAGCGGATCGACCTCCGGCGCCCCCGCTTCACGCAGCCGCGGCTGCGCGAGCTTCACGACCTGTTCACGGTCGCGCAGTTCGCCGAGCGCGCGGAAGGCGTCGACCAGCGGCGGCTCCCAGCCGGCGGCGTCGAAGCGGCTCGTGTCGGCGTCGAGCCCCGCCAGTTCGCGCAGCGCGGTGCGCAGGCGGCGGATGCCGATGCGCAGTTGGTGGATCTGTTCTTCGTCGGTGCTGCCCGCGGCGATCTCGCTGGCGTTGGGCAGCATCTGGTCAAGGCACGACGCGACCACGGCCTGCTGGAGGGCGCGGCCGTCTCGGCTGTGAGCGGAAAAGCGCGGCGCTTCGGCCTTCACGGCGGGCACCGTCTCCTGTTCGGCCAGCAGGCGCATGCCGCGCTCGGCCTTCGAGACGGTGCTGAACCACAGGCCGTGCTGCTGCGACCAGCGCCGCGCGAGCGCCACGAGCCCCTGCACGTCGCCGCTCTTGAGTTCGAGCTCCAGCTCGCACACGGGCGAGGCGCGCTGCGCGGGCGTGCCCGCGTGCGCGACGACCTTGCCGACGTCGAGTGCCATCTCGACCACGGCGCCGGCCGGGCCGCTCACGCGCAGGTCGCGCGTGAGCCGCACGATGTCGGTTGACTGGCGTTCGACCAGCGGCACCGCGCCGCCGTCGGCCGCTTGCAGCAGGCGGGCCAGCCGCTCGCCGACGGGCGTGCCGGCATGGCGGGCGGGGTCGATGGCGGGCGCGGCGGCGCCGGTGCCCAGGTCGACGTTGTGCTCGAGCCGGTGCAGCGCGTTGTCGCCGGCGGCCTTGACGGTCTGCACCCAGCGCCGGCCCTCCTTGCGCAGCCGCAGCACCATGCCATCGGCGACGAGGCGCTGGTCGGCGGTGTCGAAATAACGGGCCTGGAGGCGCGTGCGTACGACGGTGCCGCGCCGCAATGCGGCTTCGACGGCCTTCAGGCGGCCGGCGGGAATGCAGAACTTGAACTCGATTTCCATGGTGTTCATGATGCCCGCTCTTTTTTCCCCTCAACGAGGTGGTGCCGGCCGATTTCCGGTGCGCCGAAAAATCATGTGGACACCGTCCATTTTCTTTGATATCTTTTGTGGACGGCGTACACAAAGACGCCGACACACACCCGATCCACCCTTCATCGATACAGGAAAGACACCATGGCCACCAAGCAGATCTTCGTGAACCTCCCCGTCCGGAACCTCGACAAGAGCAAGGCTTTCTTCGGCGCGCTGGGCTACACCTTCAACCCGCAGTTCACCGACGCCAACGCCGCCTGCATGGTCATCCACGAAGGCAGCATCCACGCGATGCTGCTGATGGAGGACTACTTCAAGACCTTCACGAGCCAGGGCATCACGGACACCCGCAAGGAGAACGAGGTGCTGGTGTGCCTGTCGTGCGAGAGCCGCGCCGAGGTCGACGAGCTGGTCGCCAAGGCGGTGGCCGCCGGCGGCACGACGCCGCGCGAGCCGAAAGACTACGGCTTCATGTACGGCCACGGCTTCCAGGACCTGGACGGCCACATCTGGGAACTGGTCTACATGGACCCGAACGCCGAGATGCCCTCGCAGTGACCGCGGGGGCCGGACGATGCCCATCGTTCCATATGCGCTCTTGATCGTTGCGCGGAAGGCACCTACCGAAAGGCGGCGGCGCCCCGATATTCCTGGTTCCGGCACGGCCCGCATGGCGGCCGTGCCTGCCTCACCAAGGAATACCGACATGTCCGACAGCAACGACAACAACAGCGCGTCTCCCATCGTCCAGGTCCAGCCGCTCGGCTTCCCGTGGCAGACGCTCGACCCCTTCCTGTTCTGCGTCTACCACGACGACGCGTACCCGAAGGGCAACGGCCGCATGGGCCCCGAGGCCTCGCTGGCCGGCCGCCAGATCGGCCAGGACTTCAGCCGCAAGGACGGCTGGAGCATGTACCACGGCGAGACGGTGCCGGGCTTTCCCTCGCACCCGCACCGCGGCTTCGAGACGGTGACCATCGTGCGCAAGGGCCTGGTCGACCATTCCGACTCGCTGGGCGCCACCGCGCGCTTCGGCGGCGGCGACGTGCAGTGGCTCACGGCCGGCAAGGGCATCGTCCATTCGGAGATGTTCCCGCTGCTGGACGCCGGCGCGCCCAATCCGCTGGAGCTGTTCCAGATCTGGCTCAACCTGCCGGCGAAAAACAAGATGGCCGAGCCGCACTTCACGATGTTCTGGTCGGAGGCGATTCCGCGCTTCGCCTCGGACGATGCGCAGGGCGGCCGCACCGAGGTGGCGGTGATCGCCGGGCGCTTCGGCGGCGATGACGCGCAGGCCCAGGCGGCCATCGACCCGCTCGCGCCGCCGCCCGATTCGTGGGCCGCGCAGGCGGGCGCCGACCTGGCGATCTGGACGCTGCGCATGACGCCCGGCGCGCGCTGGACGCTGCCGCCCGCCGCCGGCGAGGGCACGCGGCGCATGCTGTATTTCTTCAAGGGCGCCACCGCGCAGGTGGCGGGCCGGCGCGTGGACGGACCGGCGGCCATCGAGCTGCGCGCCGACGCGGCCGTGGAACTGTGCAACGGCCCCGAGGGCGAGGGCGAGTTCCTGCTGCTGCAGGGCCGCCCGATCGGCGAGCCGGTGGCGCAGTACGGCCCCTTCGTGATGAACACGCAGGCCGAGATCGCGCAGACGATGGCCGACTACCGCCGCACGCAGTTCGGCGGCTGGCCCTGGGCCGACCCGGCGCCGGTGCATGGCGCCGAGGCCGCGCGCTTTGCGCGGCACCCCGACGGGCGCGAGGAAATGCCGGGGGCCTGATCTACATCGGCTGCCGGGGCTGCGCGGTTCTCAGTAGCCGCGCAGCACCTCGACGCTCAGCGCGGTCATGCTCGGGATGAACTCGATCACGTCGGTGCGCGCGACGCCGCCCTGCACGAAGGGGTCGCGCGCCAGCACCGCCTCGAGCCCCTCGCGGTCGCCCGAGCGCGCGAGGATCACGCCGCCCTTGCGCGGCACCTGGCGCCCCGAGGCCACGAACAGGCCGCTGGCGTAGTGCTTCTTGAGCCAGGTGACATGCGCATCCATCAGCACGTCGAGTTCCTCGAGCGGACGGATGTAGGTCAGGGTGACGATGAACATGGCAAAGGCAGGTCGATGCGGAAGATGACCCGATCCTATGACCTCGGCGCGACAGCGGCGGGGCGAGAGTGTGTCTACCCGGTAACTGTCGCATGCGGCATGTGCATGCGGGCCTTGTCGCCCACCGGACCTGCGCAGCGCCGTGCGATCTCGTAGATTCGGTCGTTGCATTTCTCAGTTCATGTCACTTCACCGGAGACCCTGTTCCATGATCCAAGTCGTTGCCGTCATCACCGCCAAGCCCGGCCAGCGCGCCCTTCTGCTCGAAGCCTTCAAGGCCAACCGCGCCGCCGTGCTCGCCGAAGAGGGCTGCATCGAATACGCGGCCACGATCGACGCGCAGGGCATTCCGCCGTCCAAGGCCAGCTTCGGGCCCGACACCTTCGTGGTGATCGAGAAGTGGGCCTCGCTGCCGGCCCTGCAGGCGCACGCGGTCGCGCCGCACATGGCGGCCTTCAGCGCCCAGACCAGGGAGCTCACCGAGAGCAAGCGCATCCACGTGCTCGAACCCATCTGACCCGGCTGCGCCGCCGTAGCCTTCGCGCGCGGCGCGATGCCTGCTACCCTCGCGCCGGGGAGAAGAAGACATCTCGGACGAGGGGGTTCAAGACATGGCGATCGTCTCCAGACCGCAGGGCGTGCGCTGGCGCACTGGCGCGCTCCTGCTGGCGGCACTGGCCACGGGCTGCGCACAGCTCGGCGCGCCGCCCTATGCCGCCGACTACGAGGCGCTCGACCGGCTCGAGGCGCACAACCCCGGCAAGGTCGCGGTGGCCAAGGTGCAACCCACCGACCCCAACGACAAGATCAACACCCTGGGCCTGCGCCGCGCCAGGCTGGTGTCGCCCAGCGGCACCTTCGCCCAGTACCTCGAAGACGCGCTGATGCGCGACCTGGGCGAGATCTCCGTCTACGACCCCAAGGCGCCGACGCGCATCGCGGCGCGCATCCTCGTCAACGAGCTCGACCTGGGCGTGATCAACGGCTCGGGCCGCATGGACGTCGAAGTCACCGTCACGCGCAACGCCGCGCAGACGCTGCGCAAGACCTACCGCGGCGAGATCGCCTTCGATTCGAGCTACGCCAACATCGTGGCCGTGCCCGCCGGACAGGCCGCGTACCCGCGGCTGGTGCGGGCGCTGCTGCGGCAGGTGTATGCCGATCCGCAATTCGTTGCGGCCATTGCGCCGCCTGCGCAGTAAGGCCGGGAACGCACCATGACGCTTCTTTCTTCCCTGACGCCCCGGCTGGCCGCCATGCTGGCAACCGCCGTGCTGCTGGCGGGCTGCGCCCACCCGATCACAATGATCACCGAGACCGCACCGCCGCGGTCGACCGCCCACCTCATTCCCAAGAAGGTGGCCTACGTGATGACCGACGCGCAACGCGACCTGCAGGTGACCACCGCCGGCGGCAGCGGCGACCGCGTGAGCTACTACCCGTACCGCGACCTCGAGAAATCGATCCGCGACGCGCTGCGTGCGGTCTACCGCAACGTGGTCGTGCTGCGCACCGCCGGCGATGCCAAGGCCAACGAGGCGGCGGGCGTGTCGCTGGTGTTCACGCCGCAGATCAAGACCGATTCGAGCTCGTCCTCATGGATCACCTGGCCGCCCACCGCCTTCACGGCCGAGGTGGCCTGCGTGGTGACCGACACCGCGGGCACCGAAGTCACGCGCGTGCGCGCGGTCGGCAACGGCACGGCGGAGTTCGGCGAGTTCAACGGCGACTACGGCCTGGCCGCACGGCGCGCGGCCACACGAATGACGGCGCAGCTCAGCAGCGAGATACGGCGCAACGAGAAGCTGCGCTGAGCGGCCTGCAGACGGAGGTCAGTCCAGACGCTGGTTGATCACACGCGCCACGAAGTTTTCAAGCGAGACCCGGATTGCCTTTTCAGTGGCTTTCCCAAGGGCCTCTGCACCCACGGGGCATTGGCCATCGAGCGACTCCTGGCCAAAGCCGCGCACCGTGGTCGTCGCGAGTTCCCGTCCATCGGCGGAAACTGCCGTGGTCTTGATGGAGATCTCAACGCTCGCATCCGCGGTGGGAACGAAGAAGCCCGGCTGGAACCGCAGGCGCGGGTTGAAGTCATCGAGGGCAAAGGTGTAGAGCACGCCATCGCGGCCCGCTTCCGAGGCTGTCGAAATCGGCACCACCGATGAGTGCGCCCCCGAGACCGTACGCACGATGGACGTCTTGATGGCTGGGCCCAGTGCCACCGGGAAGTTGTGCGGACCGCAGATGTGGCCCGGCTTGACGGTTTTCTCGAGCGTCGCCAGATCGCTCGACACGGCGACATACGCCTTGCTCGACTGGACCCGGTCACGGCGGACCTCGTAAGCCGCCGACGTGCTCCCGACTTCCGCCCGGTGAGCGCAGCCCACGATCAACAGGGCACCCGCGCAGATACCAGCCAGTCTTGCAATCACGTGCTTCTCCTCGTAATGAATTGTTATTTGATTCTAGGAGGCACAGCAGTGCACCTCGCGCAGCCAATAAAAAACGCGCCCTCGGGCGCGTTTCTTTTGGCGTCTGGCGTCTTACTTCGACACGACCTTCACCATCTCCAGGCACTTGTTCGAGTAGCCCCATTCGTTGTCGTACCAGCTCACGAGCTTCACGAAAGTGCCGTCCAGCGCAATGCCGGCTTCGGCGTCGAAGATCGAGGTGCGCGGGTCGCCGCGGAAGTCGGTGGCGACGACCTTGTCTTCGGTGTAGCCCAGCACGCCCTTCAGTGCGCCTTCGCTCTGTGCCTTCATTTCAGCGCAGATCTCGGCGTAGGTGGCGTCCTTGACGAGTTCGACGGTCAGGTCGACCACCGACACGTCGGAGGTCGGCACGCGGAAGCTCATGCCGGTGAGCTTCTTGTTGAGCTCGGGGATCACCACGCCCACGGCCTTGGCAGCGCCGGTGCTCGAGGGAATGATGTTTTCCAGGATGCCGCGGCCGCCGCGCCAGTCCTTGTTGCTCGGGCCGTCCACGGTCTTCTGCGTGGCGGTGGCGGCGTGCACGGTGGTCATCAGGCCGCGCTTGATGCCCCACTTGTCGTTCAGCACCTTGGCCAGCGGGGCCAGGCAGTTGGTGGTGCAGCTGGCGTTGCTGATGATGGCTTCGCCGGCGTACTTCTTGTCGTTCACGCCGTAGACGAACATGGGGGTGTCGTCCTTCGAGGGGGCCGACAGGATCACCTTCTTGGCGCCTGCGTCGATGTGCTTCTGCGCGGTTTCCTTGGTGAGGAAGAGGCCGGTCGACTCGAGCACGATGTCGGCGCCGACTTCGTTCCACTTGAGCTGCGACGGGTCGCGCTCTTGCGTCAGGCGGATCTTCTTGCCGTTGACGATCAGCGTGTTGCCTTCGACCGTGACTTCACCCTTGAAGCGGCCATGCACCGAGTCGTACTGGAGCATGTAGGCCAGGTAGTCGGGCTCGAGCAAGTCGTTGATGGCAACGATTTCGATGTCGTTCTTGAAGTTCTGCACGGCTGCGCGCAGCACGTTGCGACCGATGCGGCCGAAGCCGTTGATACCGAGTTTGATAGCCATCTGACTTGCTCCTAAGGTTGAAAAACTTTTGATCGGACGGGAAGAGGACGAACCGCGCGACGCTCAGTCGCGCAGGGCCGCTTCCACGGTGGCGGCCACGTTCTCCGCCGTGAAACCGAAGTGCTTGAACAGCACGGGCGCGGGGGCCGACTCGCCGTAGCTGTCGATGCCGACCACGGCCGCGCAGCCGTACTTCCACCAGCCGTCGGTGCAGCCCATTTCGACCGCGACGCGCGGGATCTTCTTGGGCAGCACGGCCTTCTTGTAGGCCAGGTCCTGGCGGTCGAAGGTGGTGGTCGAGGGCATCGACACCACGCGCACGGCGATCTTCTTGTCGGCCAGCAGCTTCTGGGCGGCCAGCGCGAGCTGCACTTCAGAGCCGGTGGCGATGATGACCGCGGCCGTCTTCTTGTTCTTGAGGCCGACGTTCTCGGGCTCGGACAGCACGTAGGCGCCGCGGCTGATGTCGCCCAGGTCGCTCTTGGCGGCGTAGGCGATGTTCTGGCGGCTCAGCAGCAGCGCGGTCGGGCGCGACTGGTTCTGCAGCGCCACGGCCCAGGCCACGGCGGTTTCGGCCGTGTCGCCCGGACGCCAGACGTCCAGGTTCGGGATGAGGCGCAGCGAGGCGGCGTGCTCGATCGACTGGTGCGTCGGGCCGTCTTCACCCAGGCCGATGGAGTCGTGCGTGAACACGTGCACCACGCGGCGCTTCATGAGCGCGGCCATGCGGATGGCGTTGCGGCTGTAGTCGCTGAAGGTGAGGAAGGTGCCGCCGTAGGGGATGTAGCCGCCGTGCAGCGCCACGCCGTTCATGATGGCGGCCATGCCGAATTCGCGCACGCCGTAGTTGATGTGGCGGCCGATCTCGCCGTGCGGCGGCTCGACGGCATCGCCTTGTGCGGCTTCGTCTTCGCCGCCCTGGGGCACCACCGGTGCGGGGGGCGCGTTCAGCACGACGGCGCCGGTCTTGGCGTCGAAGCGCAGCGCGACGGTGCTCTTGGTGTTGGTGAGGTTGGAGCCCGTGAGGTCGGCGCTGCCGCCGAGCATTTCGGGCAGCGCGGCCGTGAAGGCCTCAAGCGCGAGCTGGCTGGCCTTGCGGCTGGCCACGGTTTCGCCCTTGGTGTGGGCGGCGACCACGGTGTCGAACGCGACCTGGTGGAAGTTCTTGGGCAGCTCGCCTTTCATGCGGCGCGTGAACTCGGCGGCGAGTTCGGGGTACGCGGCCGTGTAGGCGGCGAAGGTGTCGTTCCAGGCGGCTTCGGTCTTGGCGCCTTCGGCCTTGTGGTCCCAGTCGGCATACACCTCGGCCGGGATTTCGAAGGCGGGGTAGGGCCAGCCGATGGCTTCGCGCGTGAGCTTGATTTCTTCGGCGCCCAGCGCCTCGCCGTGCGCCTTGGCGGTGCCGGCGCGGTTCGGGCTGCCCTTGCCGATGGTGGTCTTGCAGACGATCAGCGTGGGCTTGGTGGCTTCCTTCTTGGCCTTGGCGATGGCCTTGGCCACTTCCTTGGCGTCGTTGCCGTCGATCGGGCCGACGACGTTCCAGCCGTAGCCCTTGAAGCGCTCTTCGGTGTTGTCGATGAACCAGGGCTTGACCTGGCCGTCGATGCTGATGCCGTTGTCGTCGTACAGGGCGATCAGCTTGTTCAGGTGCCAGGCGCCGGCGAGGGCGCAGGCTTCGTGGCTGATGCCTTCCATCATGCAACCGTCGCCCAGGAAGGCGTAGGTGTGGTGGTCGACGATGGCCAGGTCCTTGCGGTTGAACTCGGCGGCCAGCAGCTTCTCGGCCAGCGCGAAGCCCACGGCATTGGTGATGCCCTGACCCAGCGGGCCGGTGGTGGTCTCGACGCCGGGGGTGACGTCGACTTCGGGGTGGCCGGCGGTCTTGCTGTGCAGCTGGCGGAAGTTCTTGATCTCGGCCAGGGGCAGGTCGTAGCCCGTGAGGTGCAGCACCGCGTAGATCAGCATCGAGGCGTGGCCGTTGGACAGCACGAAGCGGTCGCGGTCGAACCAGTGCGGGTTGGCGGGGTTGTAGCGCAGGTGCTCGCCCCACAGGGCGACGGCCATGTCGGCCATGCCCATCGGTGCGCCCGGATGTCCGGAATTGGCTTGTTGAACGGCATCCATTGCCAGCGCGCGGATCGCGTTGGCCATCAGGGCTTGGTTTGCCATGGGCAGTGGGCTTTCGGG
>NZ_JBYSZY010000083.1:0-20788 GCF_058787635.1 Variovorax sp. FW305-3-2-15-B-LB1
CCCCCTCCGCCGCAAGCGACAAGCAGCGAAGGAGCACCGAGCCACAGCGCGGCCGTGGATGCGCGACCGAGGAAATTCCGGCGACCACGGGAAGGAGCCAGGGAAGAGAGGGAGGCGGATATCGAAGGAAGAGGGCTTTTCTTGGTTGTCATCGTCAGGTGCAAAAAAGGCAATGCCGGCGCCCATTCCCAGGCGACGCGGCCAGCAACGGTTTGTTGCGGCCGCGACTGTAGGCAGCGCTGGCCGCACTGGGAATTGCGTTTTTTGTGATACCTTTTTTGGATGACCAGACCAGTCACCGTCCGCCAAATCCGCTACTTCCTCGCCGTTGCCGAGGAGCGCAACTTCAGGCGCGCCGCGGAGCGGCTGGCCATCACGCAGCCGCCCCTGTCGCGGCAGATCGCAGAGCTGGAGGCTGAACTGGGCCTGCAACTGCTCGAGCGCAATACGCACGGCGTGCGGCTGACCAGCGCCGGAGAGCTGGCCATGCGCAGCTTCGCGGAGCTGATGCACAGTTTCGACGCGACGCTCGAGCATGTGGCCCAGTCCGCGAACAAGCTGCCGCGTCTTCGCCTGGGCGTTCTGAACTGGGTTCACTTGAACCGACTATCCGCAATGGAACGGAGCTTGGTGGAATCGGGGCATGCGAGCGGGATCGACGTACAAACGACAACGACGATTGCCGCAGCCTCGGCCCTTCGGCGCAACGAGCTGGATGCCGCCATCGTGCTCTGGCCGGCTTCGATGTACCGCCTGCGTGGCAACCTGGTCGATGAGGTCCCCCTCATGGCCTTCGTTCCTGCGACGTCGGATCTCGCGCGCCAGCGGCGCATTGCAGTGCGGGACCTGCAGTCCCTGCCGCCATTCTTCCGCTTCAGTCGCAGCGTGAACACACGCATGTACGACGAGTTCACGCGCGAGTACACGGCGCATGGCTTTCGGCCGAAGGCCGAGGCGCCAGCACCCGATCCGTTGCATGTCTTCGCCCAGATCGGCGCCGGCCGTGGCTGCACCTGCCTGCCTGCGCCCTTTGCGTTGCATCGCTACGCGGGCGTACAGCCCAGGCCGCTGCGGGAGCGGATCATGGTGCCGCTGGTGGTACTGACTGCGTCGCGCGTGACGCAGGAGTTGCACAACGCCCTGGTCAAGGGCGCGACGCGGATGCTCAGCGGGTGAACGGCATCGTTGTGGATGGCGCAAACGTCGAAGGTGCTGATGCTCCCCCGGGCCTTCTCGAAGGCATCATCCCTTCCGCGATCGACACGGCCGCCAACCTTGGACATCGGGGCGCGCGGCAGCGACGCGAGACGGAGCAGTTACTCATGGGTTCAGTCGAAGGCAGCATGGCTTGCAAGCAAATCCCCTCTGTTCATTGCCGGGCTACACCAAGGACGTCACGATATCGCGCACTGAGGGGACGCTGCCTGCAAGGCACCCGAGGCTGGCCCCACGCGCCATGGTGCAGATCGACAGCAGCGCCGCGAGCCCACCGCAAACTCTGTCAATGCGGTACTTCAGGGTTCATAAAGTCGACCAGTTGCCGCCACGCCCCGAACGGTCCTGCGATCGGGAACATCAAGCCGAGTGGCTCGAGCATGTAAAGCGGCCGTAGCTTCAACTCGCGCAGCAAACCGGCATCGAGGAGAGGCCGCACGAAGCTAAGCGGCAGGAACGACAGTAGGTTTTCTTGCTGCGAGAGCCACCACAACATGGCCGTTGAACGAGTGACGACCGGATAGGTGCGGATCGGGTGAGGCAGATTCGCGGTCAATTCGTCGAATCGCTCACGGGCGGCCGAACCCGTGGGGGCGAGTAGCCAGGTCTCGTCGGCGAGTTGCGGCCAGCCCAGGGAACGCTTGCGCGCCAGCGGATGGTCTGCGCGCGCCAAGACCGCGAAACGATCTTCGCGCACCGGCATGAACTGCCAGCCTTCCGGGATCACGGGAGGCCGTCGGCATGCCACGAGATCTGCCTCGCCACGTGCGATGGCCAGCAGTTGATCGTCCCCTTCGGCTTCCGAGAGGTGAACGGTGACATCCGGATGCCGTTGCGCGAAGCGAGGCAGCACGTTGAGCAGGAGCCCGTTCATCGCGCCGACCGAGGCGACGAGGCGGATGGCGCCGCCGATGCGTTGCCGTCGCGCGGTGACGACCTCGGCGCCGTCGGCGACGCCGATCAGCATGCGACGCGCAACGGGCAAGAGGTCTTCGCACGCCTGCGTGGGTCGCGCGCCGCGCGCATGCCGCTCGAAGAGCTGAACTTCCAGCAGCCGTTCCAGGTACGCGAGGCCCTGGGTCACCGACGACTGCGTCATGCCGATCGAGTCCGCCGCCCGCTGGAGGCTGCCCAGCTCTGCCACTTTCAAGAGGATCTGCACATGCCGAAACTTGCCGCGCGCGAGCAGGCGGTTGAAGAGGACGGACGCGTCATGGCTCAAGATATCGGAAAGTCTAATGGAAGAGCGTCATTTTTAATTTGTCGCCGATGGCTTGCTCAGGAATGATGGCAACTCCACAAACGGCGGGCAGCAAGCCACGCGACAGGAGACAAAACGTGAAAAAAAAATGGCCGCTGCTCGCGGTTGTCTGTTGCCTGCTCGGCGCCTTTTCGGCCCATGCGCAGGACGAGGTCTGGCCATCCAAGCCGATCCGAATGATCGTGCCGACCCCGCCCGGCGGCGCCTACGACCGCACCATGCGACCGCTTGCGCAGGAGTTGGCGTCGTTGCTCAAACAACCGGTGGTGATCGACAACAAGCCTGGTGCCGGCAACATCATCGGCGCCCAGGCGGGCGCCGCGGCCCCACCCGACGGCTACACGCTCACGATGACGGGCATGGTGAACACGATCGCCCAAGGCATGTACGACAACGTGCCCTTCAACATCGTCAATGACTTCACCCACGTCGCAATGATCGGCGGCGGCGCGCAATGGCTGGTGGTCAACAGCCAGTCCGGCATCGAGTCCTTCGCCGATCTGATCGCCCGCGCCAGACGCGAGCCGGGCGCGATCAACTACGCGAGCTCGGGCGCCGGCAGCACCGGCCATCTGTTGATGGAACTGCTGCAGAAGGCGACACAAACCTCGTTCGTGCACATCCCCTACAAGGGCGGCGCGCCGGCGCTGATGGATGTGCTGGGAGGCCAGGTCGCTGTCACCGTGATTCCGCCGAGCGGGTCGATGCAGTACATCCAGAGCGGCAAGCTCAGGGTGCTGGCGGTGTCCAGCCCGAAGCGCAGCCCCGAGCTCCCTCAGGTTCCGACTTTCGAGGAGCTGGGCTACAAGCAGCTGACGGTGATCTCCTGGGTGGGCCTGTCGGCACCGAGGAAGACGCGGCCCGAAGTCGTGCGCAAGGTCAACGAAGCAGTGCGCGAAGCGATGACGAGGCCGGAGCTGCAAAAGAAGCTCGACGCCGAAGGCATCACGCCGATGACGATGACGCCCGACGAGTTCACGCGCGTCGTCAAGAGCGATACCGAGCGCTGGGGTGCACTCACACGCAGCCTGCAACTCAAGGCCAACTGAAACCCAAGCCCATCCCTCATGCCTTTTGTCACATCGAACAAACGCGACATCTACTACGAGCGCCACGGCGCCGGCCCGGCGATCCTGTTCCTGCACGGAGCCGGATCGAACGCCGCCACCTGGTGGCAGCAATTGCCGGCCTTCACGCCGCAGTACACCTGTCTCACGATGGACATCCGCTGCTTCGGTCGTTCGGTGGCGCCGCCGGAGGAGTTCTCGCTGGAGCTCTTTGTCGGCGATGCCTTGGCGGTACTGGCGCGCGAAGGCATCGAGCGTGCGACGGTCGTCGGCCAATCGCTTGGCGGGATGATCGGGCTGCGGCTCGCGCTGCGCCATCCCGAGCGCGTCGCCGCGTTCGTCGCTTGCGACACGTCGCTGGCCATCGACCACCCGACGCTGGTCGACAGCATCGAGCGGCGCTTTAAGACAGTTTCCGCGGTAAGCATCGAGCAGCGCTCGCTGGGCGCCTGGTTCTTGAAGGCGCAGCCCGCGCTTGCAGCGCTTTACGCGCAGATCAACCACTTCAACCCGAGCGCTCACAGTATTGAGCCCGAAGCCTGGCGCGAGGCCGTACTGCGTCTGAACCAGCCCGAGAACCTGCTTGCCGTCGCTGAGATCGACCAGCTGGCTTGCCCGACGATGTTTCTCGTTGGCGCCGAAGACCCGATTGTTCCGCCGGCGGTCATGCGCGAACTCGGCCAGCGCCTGCCAGGAAGCGAGGTCGTTGTCGTCGAGGAGGCCGCGCATTCTGCGTACTTCGAGAAGCCGCTGGAGTTCAATCAGACGGTGTTCGACTTCTTGAGACGACGCGCCGACTCCTAGGTCTGCTGTGCAGCGACTTCTGAATCTCGGAGCTTGCCTCCATGCAAAAGCGCGCTCACGACCCGGCCCACGCTGGCGAGCAGCTCGGAGCTCTTCTCTCGCCTGTGCTCGAAAGCTCCGATACATTCTGTTGCCTTGCGCTCCGCAACCGCCCCTTGAAGACGCTGCTGAGACGTCCTATTTTTCTCCCGTTCCAAGTTGGTCGTAGAGAAATGGAGGACAAAGCCATGGCCATGGACATGCTCAAACAACTTGCCGGCTCCCCCTTGCCGGCGACCTTCCGGACCCGGGCGGAGATCGACCAGATCAAGCTGCTGCGGGCCGCCGGCCTCGTGATCGCGCTGACGCCCGCGCCGTCGGATCCCCTCACCCTCTCGGGCAGCCCCGACGCCGCCCAGGTGCTCGCCATCACCGAAAAAGGCCGCGCCGAACTCGAACGCATCCACTACCCCGTGGCCGCACAGGGCCCGTGGCGCGGTGCCGCGTCGCGGTGGCGCGCGAAGCTGCCCCACGCAATCCGCACCCGCCTGATGTAGGGAGGCCGCCATGCGTTCGAAGACGTCCAGCCGCATCCCCTACCGGGGCTTCAATATCGCGATCCAGGTCGACCGCGCCGGCGACCAGATCTTCGGCCACGCGGACTTGTTCGCCGACGACGAGTTCAAGGCCCGGCTCGCCGTCGGCACCCAGGGCCGCCGTACCAAGGAAGTCCGCGACCGGCTGAGACGCCTCGCAAAATCCAAGGTCGACGTGTGGGCGATCACGGGGTCCGCGCGGAGCGCTGCCGCGCCCGGCGATGCACGGCCGAGTCCGGGGTGATGCGCGGGTGAGCTACGGCCGGCGCGCAGCGCTGCTTAATTGAACAACTGGATTCCTTTGATTGGCGGTCGGCGCCGAATTGGCGGTCGGCGCCGCCCGTCCGCTGTTACCAGCGAGCACTTCCAGGAGCTGCTCAAGGAACCAAGTATTTCCTGCAGTATGAGCCGTGCGGGCGAGGTCTGGGGCAGCTCGGCCATGGAGAGCTTCTTCAGTTCACTGAAGACTAAGCGCACGGCCAGAAAGGTAACCGGGTCAGCGAGCAGGCTCGCGCCACCATGCCCGCTGTCGGGTCGGGGGCGGTCAGCAATCACGATGGAGCTGAACGGCGTCCGTCTGGACTGACGCTCCTTCGCGGGCGGCCGGCGAGCGCAAGCGCTGCACATTTGCCGCCCACGCGGGTTGACGCTCTCTTGAGGGCGCCCGCGGGCGCCCTCGCCTTACGACTCATCCGACCTCGACATTGATTCGCCGCGGCTTGGCATGCTCGGCCTTGGGGATACGCAGTTTCAACACGCCCTGCGCCAGCTCGGCGGACACCTTCTCGGTGTCCAGTTCCTTGCTGAGCGTGAAGACGCGGCGAAACCGGCCCAGGCCGACCTCGGTGTGGCTGGTCTTCAGGTCATCCGGCACGCTCAGGCCCGACTCCGCCTCGATGGTCAAGGTCTCCGCTTCGACATGAAGATTCAGCTTGTCGCGCGACACGCCGGGCAGATCGGCGTAGAGCGTGATGCCCCCGGCGTCTTCCACCACGTCGACAGGCGGTGTGAGGGCCGCGCCCTGATAGCGTGGCGCCTGCCCACGATCCATGGGTTCCGGCGCGCTGGGCGATGCGGTCTGTACGTCATTGCTCATGATGTTCACCTCCTTGTTTCACAGGACAGCGATGCGCCGCGGCTGTGCCGAGGCCCGGCGGCGGACCGTGATGCGCAGTACACCGTCGCGCAGCCGGGCCTCGACGGCCTCTGGATCGGCATCGTCCGGCAGAGTGAGGACGCGGCGAAACGGCCCCTCGAAGCGCTCGTTGATGTGCACGGCCGCCTTGGCCTGCGCATCGGGAAGCAGGCTCTTGCGCTCACCCGCGATGGTCATGAGACCACGCTCGAGGTTGATCTCCAGCGTGGCCGGGTCGACGCCGGGGGCGAACGCGAAGATCTCCAGCGCCTGCGGTGTGGCGCCCACGTTCAACGCGGGAAATCCGTTGCTGCCGTAACCGCGAATGGTGGGTGACAGATCGAACGCCTGCTGCATGTCCCGTTGCAGGCGATCCATCTCGGCCAGCATGTCGCGCGGGAAGAAAGATCGGTACATGGGAAACCTCCTGTCAAATCAATTGAACCTGAACAGAATCGAGCCGCCCCTCACTGGGGCAGGCCGTGCGTGCCCGTTGGCCGCGCAGCGCCATCGCTGTCCGCGCGGTGCCGTGCAAAGATCCGGGAGGGTCGCTGTCGCCAGCGCGCGGTGCGCGACTGCGGGTACGAGAATTTCGCCAACTCCTCGCGCCCCTTCTGCGTGATGGCCAGCACCTGGGCGGCCGAAGGGGAGCCAGACAGCGTGAGCGAGTTCGAGGGCGCGGGGATCAGGGCAACGACGAGCCCGGCGGCCCGAAGCACCCGCACCTGATCGATGTCCGCGGTGCGATAGAACGAGACAGGCAAGCGAGAGCCGGCAATTTGCTTGAGCAAGTTCATGGCCATTGAATACCTCCTTTTCGGTTGACCAATTTCCGACGCAAGCGAACATAGGAGCCTCCGAATCGATTTTCAAGAGGCGGTTTTCGACACCCGCGCGAGACGCAGGCCGACACGAAAAAAACCCGGCCGCACGCGACCGGGTTGAGGTTTACAGCAAGTCCGCGGTGGTGCCGCGGAGACAAAAATCTACCGCGCCGCGCCGACGCAGGCATGTCAGACAACTTCTGATTCTTGAACGCCAGCGCAATGGCCGGACCGACGCGCTAACGCGCCTGGGCGCGTCGATTCTGCAGGGCGTATTCGGGCAACATCCCTCTCAAGTTGAAGGCATCCTAGACCGTGCCGTTGCGAGAGGGTCAAGCACTTTCCAGGGGCCGCGGTCGCTGCGTCAGCCGTTTTTCGACGGGCACCCTCTGCCTGCAGCAGGCTGCGCCAGGTGTGCGGACATCAAGAGCTTCGGCCCAACCCGGAAAACGAAAGCGGTTGCTGGCCGGAGACTGACATGCGTCGCGTCCAGCGCAGCTCATCCGATGCTGGCCGAGCGCGCAACGGCCATCTGCAAACAGCTTGAGCCGGCCCTTGACGTCACGCGGCGTCGCAGGGATTCCCATCGCTGGACCACGTCTGTTTCCGGGGCGAAGGCCATCCGGCTGAAGTCGATCCTAAGGCGGTGGAAAGATGTAGAACCGTTTTCATTCGTTCGGCACTTCTTTCTCCTTCGTAATTTCCTTCGTTTTGGGAATTCAGGGTTATCACTGTAGAAACGTTTCCACACCCACCGCAAACTGCAGTCATGACCGGTTCTGCATCGCCCTTTCTCGCACCCTCCACACGCTTGCCACTGCGGCCGCCCCCCTACGAACCCGAGGTGGCAGCAGCCGTGCAGAGCACCGCCTTCAAGGGCCTGTCACCCCTGAACCTTCGACTGGCGCTCGCGAATCACAGCAAGCTCGGCCCGGCCTTCCAGGCCATGGCACATGTGGTGCTGTTCCAGTGCGCGCTGCCCGAACGGGACCGCGAGATCGCGATCATCCGCACCGGCGCGCTCACGCGGTCCGAGTACGAATGGGGCATGCACATCAGCATCTACGCGGACAGGTGCGGCCTGGATGCCGCGCAGGTGCGCGAGCTCACCGGCAGTGCCGACTGGCATGCGCTGTCGCCAGGCCTGTGGAGCGACAAGGAACGCCTGATCGTGCGCATGGTGGATGAGCTGCACCACCACTGCACGGTGTCCGATCAGACCTGGCAGTCCCTTGGCGCGGGCTGGCCGCAGGAGCAGGTGATCGAGCTGATCTTCGCGTCGAGCTTCTATCACATGGCCGCGCTGTTCCTGAACAGCGCGGCCGTGCCGCTCGAGCCCGGTGCCGAGCGTTTCCCTGCCCCGCTTGCACAGGCGAAAGTGCCGGCATGAAGGCCAAGATCACCATCCGCGAAGTGGCCAAGGCCGCCGGCGTTGCGATTGGAACGGCCTCGCGGGCCCTGAACCGCAGCGGGCGCGTTAGCGAGCAGGCCATCGCAGCGGTCACCAAGGCGGCGCGCGAGCTCGGCTACACGCCGGATTCGGTGGCGCAGAGCATGCGCACCCGCTCGACAGGCGTGGTCGGGTTACTGGTGTCGGATCTGGCCAACCCCTTGTACGCGCGGATCATCACGGCGGTCGAATCGCGCCTGCTGACGGCGGGCTATGCGCTGCTGGTGGCCAGCACCCACAACGACGACCAGCGCGAGAAAACCCTGATCGACCTGTTCCGGCGCCGGCGCGTGGACGGGCTCATCCTCGGTCCCTGCCAGGCCGAGACCCCGGCCTACCTCGACCAGCTGGCGGCGCACGGCCCGGTGATCGCGCTCGATCGCGACTTCCAGGGCAACAACGCGGGCGTGCACGTTGACCACTACCACGGCGCGCTTCAGGCCACGCGCTACCTGCTGAACCTCGGTCATACGCGCATCGCACTGCTGACGCCCGGCAGCGTGTTGCGTCCGGGTCGCGAGCGCATCATGGGCTACAGGGACGCCTATCTGGAGCGTGGTCTGCAGCCCGACCCCAAGCTGATCCGCGCCGAGAAGTCGGCGATGGACTTCGCCTTCAGCGAGGCCCTCTCGCTGCTGGGCTCCCCCACGGCGCCCACGGCCTTCCTGTGCCTGGGCACCCGCATCCTGTCGGGCGTGCTGCAGGCACTGCGTCACTCGGGCCGTTTGGCGCCCGATGACGTCAGTGTCGTCAGCATCGGCGACACCGACCTGTCGCAGCTTTTCAGTCCCGCCATCACCTCGCTGACCTGGGACCTGGAAGCGGTCGGCACCGCCGTGGCCGAGCTGCTGCTGCGGCGGCTGGACAGCACAGCCCCCCTTGAGCAGGAGCGCATCCTGCTCACCACCCAGATGGTGCTGCGCGAATCCTGCGGTCCGGTCGCCAAGGCACCCGCTGCCGTCCGCAAGAAAACGAGAACGGCCTCATGACGCAGCGTCTCAAGGACAAGGTGGCCATCGTGGTCGGCGCCGGCTCCATCGGCACCGACATCAGCAACGGCGCCGCCTGCGCCGTCACCTTCGCCCGCGAAGGCGCGACGGTGATCTGCGTCGACCGGTCGCCCGAAGCTGCGGCGACGTCGGTGCGGCGCATTCATGACATCGGCGGCATCGCCGAGGCCTTCGAGGCCGATGTGCGCAGCAGCGAGCAGATCGAGCGGATGGTGAACCACTGCCTGGCGCGCTTCGGCCGCATCGACGTGCTGCACCACAACGTCGGCATCGAGGAATTCGGCGAGCTGATCGAGGTGACGGAGGAGTCCTGGGACCGCGTGCACGCCATCAACCTCAAGGGCCCCATGCTCACGGCGCGCGAAGTGGTGCCTCACATGATCCGACAAGGCGGCGGCGCCATCATCAACGTCTCCTCCATCGCGAGCCGCAAGTGGAGCCCGATGCAGTTCCTGTCGTACAGCACCTCCAAGGCGGCACTGAACCACATGACGCGCGTCGTGGCGCGCCAGTACGCGCAGCACCAGGTGCGCTGCAACGTGATCGTGCCGGGCCTGATCGACACGCCGCATGCCGCGGCCCTTTTCAAGAGCGAACAAGAGGCGCAGGCCGGCCGACAGGCACGCAACGCGCGCTGCCCCATGGGCCGCCAGGGCTCGGCCTGGGACGTGGCCAACGCGGCGCTGTTCCTCGCCTCCGACGAATCGAGCTACGTGACGGGCCTGGAGCTTGTGGTCGACGGCGGACTGTCCCTGTAGACGGGTATTCGAGCATCAACGACAAGGAGACAACACCATGCGCAAACTGTGGATTGCCGCGCTCGCGGGCCTCGCATTCGCCGCCCATGCCCAGGCGCCCTCGGACTATCCGTCGCGGCCGATCCGCTTCGTCCTGATCTCGGCCGCAGGCAGTGGCGGCGACGCGCTCGGCCGGCTCCTGGCCGACAAGATGGCGCCCCTGGTCAAGGGCGTGTTCGTGATGGACAACAAGCCGGGCGCCAGCGGTGCCATTGCCACCGACTTCGTCGCCAAGGCGCCGGCCGACGGCTACACGATCGGACTGGGCGGCGCGACCACGCACGTGCTACTGCCCGCGAGCAATCCCAAGCTCTCGTACGACTCGGTCAAGGACTTCGCACCCATCGGGCAGGTCGGCACCGCCTCTATCCTGCTTATCGCGACCAACGACTTCCCGGCAAACAACGCCAAGGAGCTCATTGCGCTGGCCAGGAAGTCGCCCGGCAGCGTGCAATACGCGAGCTGGGGCATCGCCTCGACCGGTCACTTTTGCGGGGAGCTCTTCAATCTGCGCACGCAGGCACAGATGAGCCACATCCCCTACAAATCGGTGGTGCAGATCCAGACCGACATGCTGGGCGGCCACGTCAAGCTGGCCTACGTGGACATGGCATCGGGCTCGCCGATGGTCAAGTCCGGCAAGGTCAAGGCGATCACCGCCTGCACCTCGCGCTCGCCCAGTCTGCCCGACGTCTCGAGCTACGACGACGAAGGCATCGATTTCGCGGGCAAGCGCATGGGCGCGCTGCGCTGGGCGCTGTACGCACCCGCGGGCACCCCCAAGCCGATCGTCGCCAAGCTCTCCGCCGCGCTGAAGCAGGTCGTCGAGATGCCGGACGTGAAGGCGCGTCTTCTGGACCTGGGCATCACCGCCGCGTTCGTCGGTGGCGACGAACTGCGCGCCATGACCGCCGCAGACATCGAGGGCTGGCGGCAGATCGCCAAGGCCGCGAACATCAGCAATGAGTGACGCGGCCCTTCCCCTGCTGCAGGGCCGCGTGGCCTTGATCACCGGTGCGTCCCGTGCGCGCGGTATCGGCCTGGCGACCGCACGGCTGTTCGCCCGCCACGGTGCCCGGGTGGCGCTGCTCGACCTCGACGAAGGGCAGGCACAGGTCGCTGCCGAATCCCTCGGCGTCGAGCACATCGGCATCGGCTGCGATGTGCGCGATGCCGGCGCCTGCAAGGCGGCCGTGGCGCGCGTGCTGCAATGGGCGGGCCGCATCGACGTGCTGGTGAACAACGCTGCCATCACACAAAAACGCGGTGTGCTGGACGTGAGCGCCGAGGACTTCGAGCAGGTCGTGGGCATTGCCCTTCGCGGCACCCTCCAGATGTCGCAGTGCGTGATCCCCACCATGATCGAACAACGCAGCGGCTCGATCATCTGCATCTCGTCGATGTCCGCGCAGCAAGGCGGTGGCGTGTTCGGCGGCAGCCACTACTGCGCCGCCAAGGCCGGCGTGCTGGGCCTCATGCGCGCCATGGCCAAGGAACTGGGCCCCCAAGGCATTCGCGCCAACGCCATCACGCCGGGCTTGATCATGACGGACTTCTCGCGCGGCGCGAACTCCGACGACAACAAGCACGCGCTGGGCAAGACCTTTCCACTGAGCCGTGTCGGCCAGCCCGAAGACATCGCGGGCGCGTGCCTGTACCTGGCAAGCGACCTGTCGTCCTTCGTGACCGGCGCAACGCTCGACGTCAACGGCGGCGCGTACATGCGCTGACCACGCCCCAAGGAGTCCATTCAATGAGCATGCTGTTCGGCGGCGCCCGCCAGGTCGGCTATGTCGTCCACGACATTGAGAAGGCCATGGCCCACTGGTCACGCACGCTGGGCGTGGGTCCGTGGTTCTACAAGGAAGAAGTCGGCACGACCGAGTTCACCTACTACGGCAAGCCCTCGCGCCTGCCCAGGTTGTCCATTGCACTGGCCAATTCCGGCGACCTGCAGATCGAACTGATCCAGCAGCGCGACGACGCACCGTCGCTTTACCTCGATTCGCTGCGCCGCGGCGGCGAGGGCGCCCAGCACCTGGCCTACTGGACCGACGACGGCTTCGACAAGGCCGTGCAACACCTGCTGTCGATGGGCTACATGGAGGGGCACAGCGGCCGCATGGGGATGCGGGGGCGCTTCGCCTACTTCGTCCATCCCGACCTGCCCAGTGGCATGTTCGAAATCTCCGAGATGGCCGGCGGCAAGGGCGAGTACTTCCATCAGATCCGGCGTGCAGCCGAAGGGTGGGACGGCAAGGATCCGATACGCCGCATGGGCGCAACCGGCGCCGCGCCCACGCCATGACGGCCATGGCATACCCCGCTCAGCAACCAGCAGGAGATTCCGTGCAGACCACAACCCTTCAAGCGGCACGCATCAAGACGGTACGCGATCACATGGCGCTCGAGTGCACGCAGGAGTGGGATGCGGTGATCGACACCTTCGAGCATCCCCGCTACGAGATGCACGGCAGCGGCGTGGTGTTCGACGGCGAGGAAGAAGTGCGCGGCTATTTCCGCAGCTCGCGCACGCCCTTTCCCGACCTGGCCAACGAGATCATCGCCATCGCCGCCGACCAGGACACGGTACTGGTCGAGTTCTGGCTCAGCGGAACGCACCTCGGGCCGCTGCAAGCCAACGGCAAGGTGTTCGATGCCACCGGCCGGAAATTTCGCATCCGCCTGGCGGCGAGCTTCGAGTTCGCACCAGGCTCCGACAAGATCGTGTGCGAGCGGCCCTACTCCGCACCCGATGCGAAGCTGCGCGCGCTCGGGTTGATCTGACGACCCTCTCGCGCTTCGCCTCGGCTGCGCGCGTCGAGAGGAGGCGGGAAGCCACCCAACCTCCTGCTCACTGGCTGTGCGCTATCGTCTTGGCGGCTTGCACTCAACACCGAGTGATGTTTCTCCTGCGCTGCGCAGGCTCTCACAGCGGCCTGTCGCGCATCCGCTCAAGCTCGCCCCGGCCATGAGGCGTGATTCGCAGAACAACCGCTGGCAGGTCATGGGCTTCAGCCTCTTCTGGAAGGATCGCCTCGACAAGCCCCGCGGCAACCAGCACCGCGACGTTGCGGATGTCCATGGGGTCGGTCACGGTCAGCGGCAACGTTTCGTGTTCGACCTTCTTGAGGAAATCCATCGGCATGAAGCGCTCCCTTTCTCGAAGCGGCTCAGTTTAGGTCAAAGGACCTCCCTCAATCCCCGCAAGGCCCTTCTCTCTTCCATGAGCAGAACGGACTTCTCCCGCTCCTGGGGCTGAGCCCACAGTTCACGCACCGGAGAGCCTCAGCACATTGACGGCTTCCCGCAGCGACGCCGTCCTACGCCCACAAGCACCCACCCCTGAGATGTTGGGGACCCACCGACCAGGAGACCCCGATGACAGCCAAGCGCCATGAACCCGATGCATGCTCGCTACTCGACACCGATCACAAGAACGTCAAGAAGATGTTCGCCGCCTACGAGGAGCTTGCCAGCTCAAAAGCTGCCAGCGCCTCGGAGAAGAAGCGAGATCTTGCACTGCAGATCTGCATGGAGTTGACCGTTCACACGCAACTCGAAGAAGAGATCCTCTATCCAGCAGTGCGCGAAGCCATCAAGGAAACTGAACTGCTCGACGAAGCCGAGGTTGAACATGCGAGCGCCAAAGACTTAATTGCGCAGATCCAGGATTCGACCGAAGTCGATGAGATGTTCGATGCGAAGGTGAAGGTCCTGGGCGAGTACATCGACCACCACGTCAAGGAAGAGCGCAACGAGATGTTCCCCAAAGCGCGTGCCGCGCGGGGACTCGACCTGGTTGCCATGCGCGAGCAACTCACCACTCGCAAAGAAGAATTGATGGCGGACATGGCCCTCACGGCCTAGACTACCCCTAGGCCCCCTTCCTGGAAGCGTTCCGCCGCCCCTTCGCAAAGACGCAGCCGTCAATGCTGGCCCTCACCAAGCCGCAACTTCGCAATTCCACAGGAATGTTGCGCCCACCCGGTATCGCGATGAAGCTTCCGTACTTTGCATGCTCGTGCAACATCAAGCATCTGGAAAGTGTCCCGGGGCAGGCATGGCTTCGCCTGTTACCCCGGGTTCAGATGTATCGCTGCATGAACTGCGGGCAATCGCAAGTGTTTTCGCGGCGCTCCATCGATCGAGCCCTGGCCCTTCAAGATGCTCAACCGGCCAGCTCCAGAGAACTGGATGGGATGCGCCATCGTCCACCGCACTGATGCTCCGGGCGCGCCCAATGGGGCAGCGAGACCGAACGCCGGAGCCAATTCCGCGGTCAGGGGCTGAGTACGGGCACCAATTTCCACCCACGCTGGTTGGCCCTGAGCTCGAGGACCGTCCTCGCAAATTCGGCGGGTGGCTGGTTATCCGGTGGCACGTGGCCCGGCAGGCTCGCAGTCACAAACTTCTTGAACCGCGTGCGGTTGGGGGACGCCGCAGCGTCCTTCGAGATAGTGAACGGCCGAGCCGTGCAAGTCTGCAACCTTGGGGTCGCCAGTACCCCCCATTTTCGCTTCTATGCAGGGGCGCCGGTCCATGACACCGACGGCTTTGCACTCGGGTCAATCTGCGTCATCGACTTTCGTCCGCGGAAGCTGGATGGCAGCCAAAGACGCACCCCGCTGGAACTTGCTGCGATTGCTTCTGACGAAGTGAAGCTTCGAGAGCTGATGGCCAAGCTTTAGACGAAGCGAGCGCGCAACGGCCATCTCGCATTCAAGGGAATCACTGGGCCCGGCGCCCTCCCTCCCTGGCAGCTCGATCGATCACGTCGGCGACTGCCTTCGGCTGGGTCATGAATACCGCATGGCTTGCCTTGACCTCCTGAACCGTGGCGCCGATGCGCTTGGCCATCTTGTGCAACATCCGGACGTCGAAGGCCCTGTCCTCGGTCGCGATCACCGCCCAGCTTGGCTTGGTCCGCCATGCGGCGTGATTGAGCTTGGTCGCAAACACCGACATGTTGATCGGCACCTGCGAATCACGCAGGAACGCGGCGTCCGCATCGCTGGCATCGCCGGCGAAGCCGATCTTGAACTTCTCCCGATTGACGAATCCGAATCCGTCCGACTGCGTGTCGATCACGAAGTCGGGGGCCGTGAATCCCGCGTACTGTTCGCTTGTGGTCTCGCCGGCGTCGGGCGACAGCGCGGAGACATAGACAAGACCCACCACCTTCGGATGGATGCCCGCTTCGGTGATGACCGTGCCCCCCCACGAGTGACCCACGAGGATAGTAGGACCGTCCTGGCGCGCGAGCGCGCGCTGCGTCGCCGCCACGTCGTCGGCCAGAGACGTCAGCGGGTTCTGAACGATGGTGACCCGGTAGCCTCGGCCGATGAGCTCGTCATAGACGCCGCGCCAGCCCGAACCATCGGCAAAGGCGCCATGCACCAGCACGACGTTTTTCGCCTGCACCTGTTGGGCATGGGCGCCGCCACCGGGACCGACGATGCTGGCGGTTGTCGCAGCTGCGATCAAAAGCTTGCGAATCAGTGAGTTCATGGGATGTCCTGTGAGTGGATGGGAGAAGCGAAATGGTAGGAAAGAACGTATTGAACAGGGTTGCGAATATCACGCCAAAGTTGAAGCTTTGCGCGCAAGAATTGCTGTTCTTCAAAACTGCGTTTCGTGACACGCTGCAGATGCGCAATAAAGCTGTCCGGTCCGAATGGCGCGCGGGAGGCGTTGCCACGCACGCAGTCCCTCGCCATCGCACGCGTGTGCAGCCAGCTGCTTTCGTACCGTGCCGGTGATGGCCGCGGCCTTGCCTAGACCGTCGGGACGGTCCCGCCATCGATCAGGTGTTCCGACCCTGAGATCGAGCCCGCCCGGGGTGACACAAGGAACGTGATCAAGTCGGCAACTTCCTGCGGCCTGGCCGGTCGACCCAGCGGAATGCCGCCGAGCGATTGCATGATGATCTGCTTGCCACCCTCGTAATCCGTGCCGGCCTGGTGGGCCAGGCGATCGGCCAGCGCCACCGACGCTTCGGTCTCGATCCATCCAGGCGACACGCGCAGCACGCGCACGCCCTTGGGCGTCACCTCTTTCGACAACGCCTTGCTGTAGGTGGACAAGGCCGCCTTGGCCGCCGCATACGCGGTCGTCGATTCCGGCAGTGGCAGCAGGCGCTGGATCGAGCTGACGTGGACGATGACGCCAGAGCCCTGCGCGAGCATGGCGGGCAGCAGCGCACGATCGAGCCGCACGGCCGGCATGAGGTTCTGGTTCAGTTCGGCGAACCACTGGGCATCGTCCAGGGCCGCGAAGCCGCCGCCCGGTGCGCTGGAGCCGCCGACCACATGCACCAGGATGTCGAGGCCGCCCCAATGCCCGAGCACCGAGTGCGCCACCTTGGCGGCGCCTTCAGCCGTCGCCAGATCGGCGGTCACATGGACCACGCCCCCGATGGGCCGCGCGGGCGCGGCGCGGGCCGTGGTCATCACCTGCACACCGGCGTCGCGCAGGCCTTGAACGACGGCGGCGCCAACGCCTTTGGTGCCGCCGGTGACCAGCGCGCGCTGGCCCTGGAGTTGAAGATCGAAGCTCATGCCGTGATCTCCAGCGACGCAATCAGGCCGCGTTCGAGGCGAAAGCGATATCGAAGATCGACCGGACTGCCGGGAAAATTGCCGGCCACGTGCGCCCGCACGACCTGGAACTCCCCCGCGTGGTCCAGCGCAAATGGCTCGACCGTGTACGCGTACTGCGTGGATGTCGCGCTCTTCCATTCCTGGATGGCGCGGCGGCCGGTGTGTGTGCGGCCCTCGTCCTTCACGATGGCTTGAGGCGTGAAACAGCGGGCCAGGGCCTCGGCGTTCTGCCGATCGGCCGCGAAGTAGGCGGCGATCGGAGCGGGAAGGATCAGGGTACTCATGGTGACGACTCCTTGGATGTGAAGACCTCAGGATGCGCGTCGATCATCAATAAGTGAATCGCCTAGAATCTTCACGAGCTATGTAGAAGGAAATACAGAATGCGCGGATCGGAGTTTGCCGAGCTCAAGGCCTTTGCTGCCGTGGTGGAACGCGCGAGCTTTGCCCGCGCCGCCGAGCATCTGGGGCTGTCTGCTTCGGCGCTGAGTCAGACCATCCGACAGCTGGAAACGCGGCTGGGTACGCGGCTGCTGAACCGCACGACCCGCAGCGTGGCCCCCACCGCTACCGGGGCGCAGTTGTACGGGCGCATCGCGCCGCTCTTCCGGGACATGGCCGATGCGGTGAATGAAGCCAGCGCGATGGCGGGTCAGACGCGCGGCACGCTGCGCATCAACACCCTCGGCATGGCCGCCTGGCAGGTGATCGGCCCCCGGCTGGGCCGGTTTCACCGGACGCACCCGGAAGTGACACTGGACATCGTGGTCGACAACGGCCTGAGCGACATCGTCGCCGGTCGCTTCGATGCGGGCATCCGCGTCGGGGGCAAGCTGGAGAAGGACATGATCGCAGTGCGCTTGACGCCGGACGTGAAGATGGTGGCCGTGGCATCCCCGGACTATCTGGAGCGTCGCGGCAAACCGCGGTCCCCCGCCGACCTGCACGGCCACGCCTGCATCAACTGGCGCCTGCAGGGCGACGGGAGTGCCTACCGCTGGGAGTTCGAAAAAAAGGGCAAGCGGATCGAAGTGGCGGTGGAAGGACCCTTGGTCACCAACCACTCGGACACTGGCGTCGCTGCGGCACTCCAAGGGCTGGGGATCGTCTATGCCTTCGATCGCGAACGCGTCGATGCACTGCTCGCCCAGAAGCGGCTGGTGGAGGTTCTCGCCGACTGGTCGATTGCAAGGCCTGGCCTGTTCCTGTACCACCCCAGCCGGCGCCACTTCCCTGCCGCACTGCGCGCCTTCATCGACTGCATGCTGGAGAAAGACCCCTGAGCGGACTTTCTCTTCCCGGCGATCGGACCGGGGGCCGGGCAGGCCCTGCCGGCGTCGCTCGATGGTGACTTCAATATTTCCGCGGATAGGAGCCGGGCAGCCGGAACTCCGCATGGCTCGTGAGCAGCTTGGCAATCTCCGGCTGCGAGGCGTGATCAACGTTTCGATCGTTCATCGGCGGACTTGATCAGACGTTCCCTAGAGATCTCGGAGCAGACGGAAATCTGAGCGAGCGTCGATTGAGCGGCGCAGATCCGTCCGCCTTGCCGCCGCGGCGAGGCGGATCGACGCGCTGCCGGAGGACTCGATTGAGACGCACAGCAGACGTTCAGCGGGCCATACCGACTGACTGCAACCAGTCTGAAGCAGGCATCGACAACGATGGCGTACGACATCGTTTGCACGCACTGAGCCAGCGAGAACTCAAACGCTGAACCCCCTATCGCCGCTGGCTGTTCGGAGTGCAGTGTCTCGTGTTTCATGCCACCGGCTCTCCCGGGGCCGATCTGGCATGGCGGCGTGGATTGCCCATCTTCAGCACTGGACGAGACCCGTCAGTACTCAGCGGCCCGGCGCACGACCTCCAAGCTGAGTTCCACCATTCAAAGCAGCTGCCGCCCCATCCAGCTGCCAAAAAGCGCCAGGGCAGCCATGCCATCTACCGCCACGTCGGCCGCGCGAAAAAGCACCTTGCCTGGCATTGAACCGCCGCGTCGGCGCGCCGCCCACTGAACGCCCGGACACGAACGGCTCGCCCCCTCAGACCCCTCAGACCCCTCAGACTTCAAGGCTTCTGGGCTCTGCGTTGAAAAGCCCGTTCCCATCCAGTCCTTCGACCTCCTGCAGCATCTTCCCCCTAGTCATCCGTGTGGAGTATCGAGATCGTAGGTGACGAACGCGCCTTTACCTCATGGGGCCTTGCTATCGTCGTTGATAGCCGCGGCGCCGTCGTGCACTGCGGCGCCCGACGCCGTCACGGTGTCGCCAGCCCATTGCTGCGGCCGAAGGCTCAGCGCCAGGGCGGTACTCAGCATCGGGTAATGCGGCTATTTTCTCGGTCTATGGCCGAAGAGCCCTTCAGGCCTGGGTGACACGCGAGAAACTGCAGATCTTTACAGCCTCGCGGACGAAGGCCCTATCCCCGGCCCCGGGAACCTATCTGCGTCGAGAAGATGCCGCCCGATATTCCTGGGAATCCGGTTTCGAGCTCGGGGAGCGCTCGGTTGCCGAAAGTCTGGGCTGCTGCCGGTTTCAAAGACACCTTGTTGGGCATACTTCTGCGGAATCGATCGGACGATAGAACGGCTCTCTCCAGAGGAGAAAACACAAAAGCCGGACACCTTTGAAAGTGTCCGGCGTTGTAGCTGGTCTCGCTGTCGGATCAGGCCGTGGCGGTCGCATGGCCGATGAAGCCGGCTCCTCATGCCATCAGGATGGCGCGGCAGTAGTTCCCGCGACAATGTGATCGTGCTCCACACGCCTGTCATTTCAGCCCCTCTATTCGGCGCTGCTTGCTTGCGCAGGATCCAAACCCAGAACATCTTTTCCAGTCTGGCCGCACGCGTGCAGCCAAATTTCATTCCATGCAACGCCTGTCCGTAAGACCTCCTGAAGGAGACCTCGTCGATACATATCTGCTCAGCAGGAATATCGCCCATGCCATCGTCGCTCTCGCCGCCGACCCTCACGCTACCCTTGTGGAAGGGCTCCTCGATTTCAAGGTCGCTGACATCAGGATTCAAGACGGAGATATGGAGACGAGCGCTCCACTCACCGCCGAAGATCGCAAGTTGCTACGAGAAATCCTTCCTGATCTTCTTCCTCTAACCATTACGAGCGACGCAAGTGCTCGAGCTCTTTTTCGAGAGCAATGGAAGCTGCATCCCAAGGCGCCGACATGGCGCCCCTACCTGCCCACTGAACAGGATCAGGCAAAAGCCGCGTTCCAGGCTGTGAATATTTCGAGCAGGCACTTGGATCAAATGCAGGAGTGGCTGCGCCGCGGAGTGCTTCAGGCATTTGATCGTCATCTCATTCCAGCCATGAAGGTCGGACTGAATATTTACATTAGCCGGGAGGATGCCAAGCGATATCTCAAAGAGCACGGCATAGATACCCCCGAGCCCGCTCCCGAGCTTCGCGACGAGTCGCCTACAAACACTACTGAATCTAAAGTAGGAGATCACCGAATTACGCATCACTCATCGGAGATGAAGCCGCAGAAGACTGTTGACGATCTGATTGACTTTCTCATCGCATATAACCTTGACCGACTAACAGATGCGAAAGATGCCACCATTCTTGATCGAGTTATCGCGATGTTCATTGAACAATCGAGCACCACGAAACTAATCGACTTCGAAAAGATCAGCGGGCAGGGCTCGACTATTGAGATTCATCGGAAATGGGGGCGAAAGACTCTCGATCGAGAAACTATCCGAGGTCGGTTACGGCGCAAGCGCCCCTCGGAAACTCCGCGCGCAAACGCTACAGGGCAGTGATCTGGATTTCTTGGATATTCAGGATATTTAGGACGCTTATCGCTAAATTTCCATGTCTCCTCAGACACTGAGAAACGGCTTCCAAGAGTGCGACTTCGCCTCTTTGAAAAGCCGATTTTTTAACCACTCTGAGGTACTACATGGTTCGTTCTCCATCCTCGCTCAACGGGACCGCGTGCTATCACCAATGTTGGATTCCATCGATCTCTGACCCGAGATTTCCATTGAATACTGACCCACCCGCTTTGTGAGCCTGAAGGCTTC
>NZ_JBYSZY010000084.1:0-20760 GCF_058787635.1 Variovorax sp. FW305-3-2-15-B-LB1
CGCCTTTTCTTTGCTTACTTTCTTTTGGCGAAGCAAAAGAAAGTGAGTCCGCCGCCGGGCGGAACTCCCGGCCCCGGGAAGCAAACACGCAAAGTCAGCCCCACCGAGGCACAGCCTCATCCTTCAACTGCTGCCTAAGCACCCCATAGTCAGGCACCACGCTTTCAACGGTCTCCCAGAACCGATGCGAGTGATCCATAACCCGCAGATGCGCCAACTCATGCGCAACGACATAGTCGATCACCGGCAGGCGAAAGTGAATCAACCGCCAGTTCAGTCGAATCGACCCATCCGCACTCGCACTTCCCCACCGCGTGGCAGCGTTAGAGAGCGACAGCTTCTGCCATGACACCCCAAGCAGCGGCGCAAAGTGATCCAGCCGTTCGATGAACAGCTTTCGAGCCTGCCGCATCAACCAGGCCTGCGCCGCATCCCGAATCTGCGAAGGCGCAGCGTTCTGCGCCACAGCCAGCCGCAGCGTCCGCGGCCCACCGCCTTCGACAGCAGGATCGAGCGTCCCGCCCACACTGGCAAACCCGTGCTTCGGATCGAGCCGGATCACCACCAGTTCGCCAAGAAAAGGAAACTCCGCCCCATCTTCCCAAGCAATCCGCGTCGCCTCAACACGTGCATTGCGTTGCTGCGTCTCCGCCAGCTTGCGCAAAATCCAGTCGGCCTTCTCACGCACCGCCGCATCGACATCGCGCAGCGTGACCCACCGCGGCGCCCGCACCGACAGTCCTTCGGCACCAACCAGAAAACCGATGGTCTTGCGCTGCCCCCGCTTGAACTCGTAGGCCACCCGCGCCGACCCCAGAACCACTTCACGCGTGGCCTGCGGATGTGTGAAATTCGCCAGCGTCAGCGTGTCAGCCAACGGCACCGCAGGACGCGGATCAACGGGTCCGACAGGTGAAGGCGCGACAGCCACCACCGGCGCGGGAGCAGCAGGTGGCACAGGCGCTGGGGCCTTCTTCCGCGGCCGCCGCGGCGGCGCAGCAGCAGGCGCCGGCGTGCTCCCCTGCCCCTCGAAGAGGTCCATCGTGAACTGCAGCATTCCCCGCATGTCGGGCCCGGGTCTGAGGGTGGCGCGTCAGCCCGCTTCGCGCGGCAACGTCTGCTGCGGCTGCGCCGGGGTGTCGCTATAAGCCTCGGGGTCGAGGCGGCGCATCTCGGCCTCGATCCAGGCTTCGACTTCGCGCATCAGCTCGTCGGGCTTGCGGCCCACGCTCGAGATCGCCGGGCCGATCGACACGTCGACCACGCCAGGGCGCTTGATGAAGGCCTTGCGCGGCCAGACCTTGGCCGAGGTGACGGCAATGGGGATCACGGGCACGCCGGTTTCGCAGGCCAGGCGCGTACCGCCGCTCTTGTAGGTGCCCTTTTGGCCACGCGGAATGCGCGTGCCTTCGGGGAACATGATGATCCAGATGCCCTGCGCGAGCAGCTTGCGACCCTGGTTCACCACCTTGTTGAACGCCTGCGCGCGCTGGCTCCGGTCGATGTGGATCATGTCCAGCCGCGCCATCGCCCAGCCGAAGAACGGCACGTAGATCAGTTCCTTCTTGAAAACGAAGGCCAGCGGGTGAGGCATCAGCGTGGGCATGAGGAAAGTCTCGAGCGTGGACTGGTGCTTCACCAGCAGCACCGCGCCGGCGAGCTTGTCGGTCGGCAGGTTTTCCATGCCGGTCACGCGGGTCTTGATGCCCAGCAGCACGCGCGCGCCACCGATGGCCCAGCTGAGCCATTGCTCGGCCATCCAGTACAGCGGAATGCCACGCTTCCAGAGCGAGCTGACGCACATGATGATGCCCCAGGGCACCACGGTGACAAGCATCCACAGGGCGTGGAGAACGGAACGGAGAAACGCCATCAGACAGCCACCTGCAGTGCAGCCCGCGCTTCGCGCGCGAGCAAAAAGTCGACAAAGGCGGCGAGGTCTTCATGCACCCTCGTGTCCGCCGGATATTCGGGAGGCAGCGGGTGAACCCCGCGGCACGCCGCGCCCATGCCCGTGAGCAGCAAGTGCGGTTCGCAGCCGGCAGCGGCGCCGGCCTGCAGGTCGCGCAGGCTGTCGCCCGCGGTGGGCACGCCCTTCAGGTCGATGCCGAAGCGGTCGCCGATCTGAAGGAACAGCCCTTCCTTGGGCTTGCGGCAGTCGCAGCCTTCGTCGGGGCTGTGCGGGCAATAGAACACCGCATCCACCTTGCCGCCCACGGCCGCGAGCATCTTGTGCATCTTGGCGTGCATGGCGTTGAGCGAGGCCATGTCGAACAGCCCGCGGCCCAGGCCCGACTGGTTCGACGCGACCACCACATGCCAGCCCGCATGGTTCAGGCGCGCCACGGCCTCGAGCGCACCGGGCAGCGGCGTCCACTCGATGTCGCTCTTGACGAAATCTTCGCGGTGCACGTTGATCGTGCCGTTGCGGTCGAGGATGACGAGCTTCATGGCGGAACCGCTCCTGGTGGAGGGATGGGGCACGGGGTCAGACAGCCAGCCGCTCGAGCTGCGCCACGCGGTTCATCGCGCTGTGCAGCGACATCAGCAGGCCCAGGCGGTTCAGCCGCAGGTCGGCCTGTTCGGCATTCACCATCACGTCCGTGAAGAACGCATCGACCGGTTCGCGCAGCGCGGCCAGCGTCTGCAGTGAGCCGGTGTAGTCGCCCGCGTCGAACTGGGCGTTGGCAGCGGGCACGACTTGCGCCATGGCGGCGTGCAGCGCCTTCTCGGCAGGCTCCTGCAGCAGGAGTTCGCTCACGTGCGCGTCGGCCTCGGGCGCCTTCTTCAGGATGTTGCCGATGCGCTTGTTGGCGGCGGCCAGAGCGGCGGCGGCGGGCAGTGCGGCAAAGGCGCGCACGGCCGCCAGCAGCTTGGGCACTTCGCCCAGGCGCTGCGGCAGCGGGGCCAGCACGGCGTCGACTTCCTGGGCGCTGGCGCCCTGCTCGCGCAGGCTGCCGGCGAGGCGGTCGAGGATGAAGTCGCGCAGCTCGACCGTGGCCTTGCTGCTGTCGAAACCGTCGATGGCGCTGAACTGCGCGGCGGCGTCCTGCAGCAGGGCGTCGAGCCCCAGCGCGAGGTCTTTCTCGATCAGCATGCGGATCACGCCCAGCGCGTGGCGGCGCAGCGCGAACGGGTCGCGGTCGCCGGTGGGCAGGTTGCCGATGCCGAACATGCCGACCAGCGTTTCGAGCTTGTCGGCCAGCGCGACCACGAGGCCGACGGTGTTGCGCGGCAGCTCGTCGCCGGCGAAGCGCGGCTTGTAGTGGTCTTCGATCGCATCGGCCACGGCGGCGTCGAGGCCGTCGTGCAGCGCGTAGTAGCGGCCCATGGTGCCCTGCAGCTCGGGGAACTCGCCGACCATGTCGGTCACGAGGTCGGCCTTGGCCAGCTGGGCGGCCTGGGTGGCCTGCGCGGCGAGCGTGGCGTCGCCGAGCTTTTCGGCAATGCCGCGCGCGATGTGCATCACGCGTTGCACGCGTTCGCCCTGCGTGCCGAGCTTGTTGTGATAGACCACCTTGCCCAGCGACTCGACGCGCGAGGCCAGCGATTTCTTGCGGTCCTGGTCGAAGAAGAACTTGGCGTCGGCCAGGCGCGGGCGCACGACGCGCTCGTTGCCGCCGGTCACGGCGCTCGCGTCGTCGGGGCTGATGTTGCTGACGACGAGGAACTTGTTGGTGAGCTTGGCTTGCGCGTCGAGCAGCGGGAAGTACTTCTGGTTGGCCTTCATCGTGAGGATGAGGCACTCCTGCGGCACTTCGAGGAACTCGCGCTCGAAGCTGCAGACCAGCACGTTGGGGCGTTCGACCAGCGCCGTGACTTCGTCGAGCAGCGCATCGTCGTGGATCGGCACGGAGCCGCCGCCCACCGTCACAGCGGCGGCCGCGAGCTGGCGTGCGATTTCGGCGCGACGCGCTTCAAAGCTGGCGATGACGGCGCCGTCGTCCTGCAGCTGCAGGGCGTAGCTGTTGGCATCGCGCAGCACCACGGGGTCAACCGCCGCCTCGAAGCGGTGGCCGTGCGTCTCGCGGCCGGCCTTCAGGCCCAGCGCCTCGATGGGCACCACGGTGTCGGCATGCAGCGCCACGAGGCCGTGCGCGGGGCGCACGAAGCTCACGCTGCTCCAGCCGGGCAGCTCGCAGCCGCTTTCGAGCTGGTAGCTCATGACCTTCGGAATCGGCAGCTTGGCGATGGCTTCGGCCAGGGCCTTCTGCAGGCCTTCGGCCAGCGTGGCGCCCTTGGCGGTGCTTTCGTAGAAGAGGGCTTCGGCCTTGCCGTCCATGGCGCGCTTGAGGCCCGGCACGGCCGAGGCATCGGCGCCGAGGGCGGCCAGGCGCTTGAGCAGCGCGGGCGTCGGTTGGCCCGAGGCATCGAGCCCCACAGCCACGGGCATGAGCTTTTGCGACACAGCCTTGTCGGCGGCGCGCTCGGCCACGTGCGTGAGGTGGGCGGCCAGGCGGCGCGGCGACGCGTAGGGCGTGAGCACCGAGCCGGCCTCGGCCAGGCCTTGGGCCACGAGCTGGTCGCGCAGCACGCCGGCAAAGGCCTCGCCGAGCTTCTTCAGCGCCTTGGGCGGCAGCTCTTCGACAAACAGTTCAACCAGCAGGGAGTTCTTGTTGTTCATGGGAATCGTCATCGCTCAGGCGGCTTTCTTCGGGGGCATCTGCGCGACCCACTCGCGCGGGGCCATCGGGAAGCCCAGGCGCTCGCGGCTGTCGTAGTAGCTCTGCGCCACGCTGCGCGCGAGGTTGCGGATGCGGCCGATGTAGGCCGCGCGCTCGGTCACGCTGATCGCGCCGCGCGCGTCCAGCAGGTTGAAGCTGTGTGCGGCCTTGAGCACCTGCTCGTAGGCCGGCAGCGCGAGCTGCTCGGTCATGAGGTGCTTGGCCTGCTTCTCGTGCGCGGCGAAGGCGGTGAAGAGGAACTCGGCGTCGCTGTGCTCGAAGTTGTAGGTCGACTGCTCGACTTCGTTCTGCTTGTAGACGTCGCCGTAGCTCAGGCCGTCGGTCCAGGTGAGGTTGTAGACGTTGTCCACGCCTTGCAGGTACATGGCCAGGCGCTCCAGGCCGTAGGTGATCTCGCCGGTGATCGGCTTGCAGTCGATGCCGCCGACCTGCTGGAAGTAGGTGAACTGGGTCACCTCCATGCCGTTGAGCCAGACTTCCCAGCCCAGGCCCCAGGCGCCGAGTGTGGGGTTCTCCCAGTCGTCTTCCACGAAGCGGATGTCGTTCTTCTTCAGGTCGAAGCCCAGGGCCTCGAGGCTGCCGAGGTAGAGCTCGAGGATGTTGCTGGGCGCGGGCTTGAGCACGACCTGGTACTGGTAGTAGTGCTGCAGGCGGTTGGGGTTCTCGCCGTAGCGGCCGTCCTTGGGACGGCGGCTGGGCTGCACGTAGGCGGCCTTCCAGGGCTCGGGGCCGAGCGCGCGCAGGAAAGTGGCGGTGTGCGAGGTGCCCGCGCCCACTTCCATGTCGTACGGTTGCAGGAGCGCGCAGCCCTTGTCGGCCCAGTACGACTGCAGTTTGAGAATGATTTGCTGGAAGGTCAACATGAAGCTGGCCGGCGTCGAGGGCCGGACATTGGACGGGACGGTGGCGCGGCACACGCCGCGAAAGGCGACGATTTTACGTTCGCGGGAGGGCATCTCTCCCACAGCCGCTCGGGATGCCGGCTGCCGCGACAGCCCGCGCGGCTGTGGGACAAAGCCCGGCCCCGCACGCTTTTTTGCGTTTCCCGCCGCTTTCGGCACTTTCCTGCGCTTTCCCCCTCTCTCACTGCATGGCATCGCCTCACATCGGCCCCGACACCCCGTTTTTCATCGTGCTCAACGCCGGCTCCGGCAGCGAAGACGCCGCGCAGGCCCGGCAGGTCATCGACGACGCCTTTGCCGCGGACGGCCGCCGGCACCGCGTGTTCCTCGTGGACGGCCCCGGCCGCGTGCAGGCGCTGGCGCGCGAAGCGGTCGAACGGGCCCGGGCCGTGGGCGGCGTGGTGGTGGCCGCGGGCGGCGACGGCACCATCAACGCCGTGGCCCAGGCCACGCTGGGCAGCGGCTGCCCCTTCGGCGTGCTGCCCCAGGGCACCTTCAACTACTTCAGCCGCACCCACGGCATCCCGCGCGACACGGCGCAGGCGCTGCAGGTGCTGCTGACGCAGCAGCCCCGGGCGGTGCAGGTGGGGCTGGTGAACGACCGCGTGTTCCTGGTGAACGCCAGCATGGGCCTGTATGCCGACCTGCTGGAAGAGCGCGAGAGCCACAAGGCACGCTTCGGCCGCCACCGCTGGATCGCCTTCTACTCGGGCCTGCTGACGGTGCTGCGCGGGCGCCATCGCCACTGGCAGCTGCGCATCGCCTCGCACGGCCACGAGCGCGACATCCGCACGCCCACGCTGTTCGTGGGCAACAACCCGTTGCAGCTGATGCAGGCGGGCGTCGACCACGCCGAGGCGCCCGAGCAGGGCCGGCTGACCGCGGTGGCGCTCAAGCCGGTCGGCCTGCTGTCGATGCCGGGGCTGCTGGTGCGCGGCGCACTCGGGCGGCTGGGCGACGCCGACGAGGTGCTGAGCTTTCCCTTCGAGTCGATGACGGTGAAGGCCGGCCGGCTGCGCACGCCGCGCCGCGTGAAGATCGCCACCGACGGCGAGATCGACTGGGTCGACATGCCCTTGCTGTTCCGCGTGGCGCCCGACCCGCTGTGGCTGGTGCGGCCCGACAGCGCGCCCGAGCTGGAGGCGGCACGGCCATGAGCTGCCTGCTGCAAGTGTCCGACCCGCACTTCGGCACCGAACAGCCCGAGGTGCTGCAGGCGCTCGAACGCCTGGCGCACGCGCTGGCGCCGCAGGCGGTGCTGCTGTCGGGCGACATCACGCAGCGCGCCACGCGCCGCCAGTTCGCGGCGGCGCGCGCCTTCGCCGACCGGCTGGCGGCGCCGGTGGTCGCGATTCCGGGCAACCACGACATCCCGCTGTTCCAGCTGGCGGCGCGCGTCTTCTCGCCCTACGGCCGCTACACCGAGGCCTTCGGCGCCGACCTGGAGCCGGTGTTCGCCTGCGACGACTGGCTGGTGGTCACGGTCAACACGACGCGCTGGTACCGGCACGAGGACGGCGAGGTGTCGCCGGCTCAGGTCGAGCGCGTGGCGGCGCGACTGGCACAGGCTTCGCCCCGGCAGGTGCGCGTGGTCGTGACGCACCAGCCGGTGCTGGTGACGCGGCCCGAAGACCGGCAGAACCGCCTGCACGGGCGCGCGGCGGCGGTGGCGCGCTGGACGGCGGCGGGCGCCGACCTAGTCGTCGGTGGCCACATCCACCTGCCCTTCGTGCGCCCGCTGGACGAGCACTTTCCGGGCTGCCCGCCCACGGCCTGGGCGGTGCAGGCCGGCACCGCCGTGTCGACGCGCGTGCGCTGGGACGCGCCCAATTCGGTGAACGTGCTGCGCGCGGAAGCGTCCGGCGACGGCGCGCAGCGCGTGTGCGTGGTCGAGCGCTGGGACCATTCGGCGGCCGACAAAGCCTTCACGCGCGTCGACCTATTGCGGCTTCCGCTTGCCAGCCGCGCGACGGCCCCTTAGGGTTGCGCCGCATGCCTCCTGCGGACACCCTTCTTCTTTCTTCTTCAGCCCCCTTGGTTCTTCTTGCACAGCAGCTGGGCGAACACGCCCTGGTCTGGTTCGCGCTCGCGCTGACCGTGTCGGTGCTCGGCGCCGGCCTCGCCTGCCGGATGCTGCAACGGCGCCATCCGCTGCCCGACACCGGCGAGCCTGACGAATCGCGCCTGGCGCTCGGCCTGGGCCTGGGCTTCGTGCTGATCCTTGCGGCGGCGGTGCTGGTCGCGTGGATCGCCTCGCACCTGGGCGACGGCCGCACCATGGGCCGCGCCGACCAGGCGCTGGCCGACGCCATCGCCGCCCACGTGCCGTGGGGCGCGCTCGTGAGCTTCAGCTGGCTCACGCACCTGGGCGACGCGCAGCTGCTCGCGCCCGTGTGCGGACTGGTCGCACTGCTGCTGTGGCGCAACGCGCACCGCGGGCTGGCGCTGGGCTGGGTGACCGCGCTCGGCGGCATCGTGGTGCTGAACCCCGCGCTCAAGCACATCTTTGCGCGGGCCCGGCCGGTGCATGACCACGGGCTGGCGCTGGAGACGAGCTTCAGCTTTCCCAGCGGCCACAGCGCGGGCGCGATCGTGAGCTACGGGATGCTGCTGTACCTGGCGCTGCGACTGCTGCCGGCGCGCTGGCATGTGCCGGCCGCCATGGCCTCGGTGGCGGCCATCGTCACCATCGCCTGCAGCCGGATCTTCCTGCAGGTGCACTTCGCGAGCGATGTCGCGGCCGGCCTGCTGACCGGCCTGGGCTGGCTGCTGGTGTGCGTGAGCAGCCTGGAATACGCAAGACATCGCCGCCAACGCGCGCAGCGTTAAAAACAAAAAAACCCGCCGGGCGCAGCCTCGGCGGGTCTTCCAGAAACACCACGGATCCGGCTGCGCCGGTCCGTCGGTGTTGCCCCCGGAAGGGGGTGGGCGGCTACGCGAAGCGAGCAAGCCTGGGGGAGATCAATACTCCCAGAAGATGCGCTGAAGCTCTTTGGTGTTGTTGGTCTTGGTCAAGGCCACCATCGCCAGGATGCGCGCCTTCTGCGGGCGCAGATCGTGCGCCACCACCCAGTCGTACTTGTCGTCGGGCTGCTCGGCATTGCGGATCACGAAGCCGTCGGGCACGCGCGAGCTGCGGATGACGATCACGCCGTCGGTGCGTGCCTTCTGCAGGTTCGGCACGATCCGGTCGGCCACCGAGCCATTGCCCGTGCCGCCGTGGATCAGCGCCTTGGCGCCGCTCTTGGCGATCGCGTCGATGGCCACCGAGGACACGCCTTCGTAGCCCATCGCGATCTCGACCGGCGGCAGCGCGGTGATGGTGTCGATGTTGAACTCCGAGTTCGTGGTGTGGCGCTTCACCGGCGCGCGGAACCAGTAGTTCTTGCCCTCGACGATCATGCCCAACGGCCCCCACTGGCTGGAGAACGCGCTGGTCTTGATGTTGACGTTCTTGCTCACGTCGCGGCCGGTGTCGATGTTGTCGCCCATCGTCACGAGCACGCCCTTGCCCATCGCGTCCTTGCTGCCCGCCACGTTCACCGCGTCGTACAGGTTGAGCGCACCGTCGGCCGACAGGGCCGTGCCCGGGCGCATCGAACCGACCACCACGATCGGCTTGTTGGTGTGCACGGTCAGCGTCAGGAAGTAGGCGGTTTCTTCCAGCGTGTCGGTGCCGTGGGTGATGACGATGCCGTCCACGTCCGACTGCTTGGACAGCGCCGAGACGCGCTTGGCCAGCGTCATCAGGTTGTCGTTGGTGAGGCTTTCGGAAGCCACCTGGAACACCTGCTCGCCGCGCACGTTAGCGACCTTGGCCAGCTCGGGCAGGCCGGCGATCAGCTTCTCGACGCCGACCTTGGCGGCCGCATAGGTGGCGCTGTTGACGGCCGACGCGCCGGCACCGGCGATGGTGCCGCCGGTCGCCAGGATCACCACGTTGGGCAGCGCCTGCTGGGCCTGCGCGAGCGCGCTGGCCGCGAGCAGTGCGGCACCGGCCGCAAAGGCACGGAAATGGGTAGAAAAGTACATACGGGCTCCTTGGTTTGAGGATGATTTCTCGAGGCGGCGAGGAAGATACATGAACCATGCCCGCATGCCATGCCGCTGCATGCCGGCATGGCATGCGGTCATGCGCCGGCCTTAGAGGGCCAGCAGCCAGCCCGCCACCGCCGCCAGCCCGACGACCCACACCGGCGACAGGCGCGCGTAGACCAGCAAGCCGAACGCCGCCAGCGCCAGCCCGAAATCGGCCTTCAAGTGGATGGCGCTCGTCCACACCGGGTCGTAGAGCGCGGCGAGCAGCACGCCGACAACCGCCGCGTTGACGCCCGCCATCGCGCGCTGGACGCCATCACGCTGGCGCAGCGTCTCCCAGAACGGCAGCGCGCCGGCCACCAGCAGGAAGGCGGGCAGGAAGATGGCCAGCAGTAGCGCCACGCCGCCCACCCAGCCGCCGAACGGTCCCGGCATGGCGGCACCGAGGAAGGCGGCGAAGGTGAACAAGGGCCCCGGCACGGCCTGGGCCGCGCCGTAGCCGGCCAGGAACACGTCGTTCGAAACGAGGCCCGGGGGCACCACACTGGCCTGCAGCAGGGGCAGCACGACGTGCCCGCCACCGAACACCAGCGCGCCCGATTGATAGAAGGAAGCGATGACGGACAGCGGCTGCCACTGTGTCGCCGCAGCCAGCATCGGCAGCGCGACGAGCAGCACGGCGAACAGGCCCAGCAGCGCGGCGCCCGTCGCCTTGCTCACGCCGTGGTCGTGGTGTTGCGCGGCAGGAAGCTGGCCCAGCTGCAGCGCCCATCGACCGACGACACCTCCGGCGACGATGGCGACGATCTGCCCCACAGCCGAAGGCACCGCAAGCACCAGCAGCGCCGCGACGACGGCCACGCCCGCGCGCAACCGGTCGGGGCACAGCGACTTCGCCATTCCCCACACCGCCTGCGCGACGACGGCCACCGCGACGACCTTCAGCCCGTGCACCGCGCCCGATTGCGCCAGGCCCGCCCAGTACGTGACGCCGGCCGCAAAGAGGATGAGCGCCACGGCGGACGGCAGCGTGAACCCGAGCCACGCCGCCAGCGCCCCGCCCCAGCCCGCGCGGCCGAGCCCCAGCGCGATGCCGACCTGGCTGCTCGCGGGACCGGGCAGGAACTGGCACAGCGCCACGAGGTCGGAATAGCGTTTGTCGTCGAGCCACTTGCGGCGCTCCACGAACTCCGTGCGGAAGTAGCCCAGGTGCGCCACCGGCCCGCCGAAGGAGGTCAGGCCCAGCTTCAGGAAGGCGAGAAAGACTTCGAGCACCGAGCCCCTGGCGCGAAGGTCGCCTGCGCCATCAACAGCGGGTGGCGCGGCGGGCTTGGGGCGGTGGTGGTGCTTCATGGGCGATGACGTCGAATGCGCATCCGCCGGTGCGGCTCAGCCCCGGGTGCGCCCGGGCCGGAAGAAGACCGCGCCCAGCGCGACGATCACGAGCGCCGCGATCCACAGCGGCCACAGGCCGAAGGGCGCGACCCAGCGCGCGAAGGGCGTGAGCCCGCGCCGACCCTCGACCGGCGCTTCGAGCACGCCGCGCGTAAGGCGCGGCAGCTCGTGCGTGACGCGGCCCGCGGCGTCGATCACCACGGTGGCGCCGGTGTTGGTGGACCGCACCATCGGCCGCGCGAACTCGAGCGCACGCATGCGCGAGATGGCCAGGTGCTGGTCGATGGCGACCGAGTCGCCGAACCAGGCGATGTTGCTGACGTTGAGAAGGATGGTCGGCGCTGTGGCCTCGTCGCGGAAGTTCGCGCCGATCTCGTCGCCGAACAAATCTTCGTAGCAGATGTTGGGTGCGATGCGCTGGCCCTGCCAGACGAAGGGCGCCTGCGCGAGGCCGCCGCGCTCGAAGTCGCCCAGCGGGATGCTCATCATGCGGATGAACCAGCGAAAGCCCGGCGGAATGAATTCGCCGAAGGGCACGAGGTGGTGCTTGCTGTAGGCGTAGGGCTGCGCCGCGCCACCGGGCATGAAGCCGAGCACGGCGTTGCGGTAGGTGCCCGGCCCGTCGCCGAGCGGCAGCCCGACGATGGCCGCCTGCTGCGAGCCCGGCTGGCCGTAGCGTTCCTGGATCGCGTCGAGGTAGCCGGCGGGCAGCTGGCGCGGCAGCAGCGGCAGCGCGGTTTCGGGCGTGACCACGAGCTGGGCCTTGGCGTCGCGCAGCTGTTCGGCGTACCAGCGCAAGGCGGTTTCGATGCCACCGCCCGGAATGAATTTCTCGTCCTGCGGGATGTTGCCCTGCAGCAGCGCGACCTGCAGCGTGCCGGCAGTGCCCTGCGCACCGCGCGCATCGGCAGGCAGCGGCGAGACAACGTTGGGCAGCACGAAGACCGCGGCGAGCAGCACCGCGGCCAGCGCCGTCGGCACCACGCCACGCAGCGGCAGGCGCCGCGCGACCAGCGCCACGGCCAGTGCCGCCGCGGCGCCGATGCCGTACACGCCGACCCACGGCGCCAGCGCGGCCAGCGGACCGTCGACATGGGCGTAGCCGCCCGCGCCCCAGGGAAAGCCGGTGAACCAGCTGCCGCGCACGAGCTCGGCCAGCGTCCACAGCGCCGCGAACACGAAGGCACCGGCGACGCGCCCCGTCGGCCCGCGCACCACGAACCAGGCGCAGGCCACGGCGTAGTAGAGCCCGAGCGCCGCCGCCAGCGCGAGCACGGCGATCACCGCCAGCGGCGCCGGCAGCCCGCCGTAGGTGTGCATCGAGATGAAGAGCCACCAGAAGCTGCCGGTGAGCCAGGCGGTCGCGAACACCCAGCCGTGCAGGCTGGCGCGGCGCCAGCCCGCGCCTTGGGCGCGCAGGCCGTCGAGCAGCCAGACCAGCCCGGCCAGCGACAGCAGCTGCAGCCACCACAGCGGACGGCCGTCGCCCGGCCAAGCGATGGACAGGGCCTGCGCCACGCCCGCCAGGCCGAAGCCGAGCAGGCGAAGCAGCCCGGAGGCGGCGGAGGAAGGGGGAGAGGTGGGCGAGACGCGGGCCGGGGCCGCTGCTGCGGGCGCCGGCATCAGTCGGCCGCGTCGCCGCCGCGCGCCGGCGACACCCGGAACCAGCGCACCGCGCCGCCCTTGGTGTGCAGCACGACGAAGTCGAAGCCGCCGATGGCGTGGTGCTCGCCGCGCTTGGGCACGTGGCCCATCTCGTGCGCGATGAGTCCGCCGATGGTGTCGAAGTCTTCGCTCAGCTGTTCTTCGTTGAAGACGATGCCGAAGGCCTCGGCCACGCGCTCGATGGGCGTGTCGCCCGAGACGCGGTAGGTGTGATCGGCCAGGCCGAAGATGTCGCCCTCGTCTTCGGCGATGTCGAACTCGTCCTCGATCTCGCCGACGATCTGCTCGAGCACGTCCTCGATGGTGATGAGGCCCGCCACGCGGCCGAACTCGTCGATGACGATGGCCAGGTGGTTGCGGTTGCCGCGGAACTCGCGCAGCAGGTCGTTCAGGCCCTTGCTCTCGGGCACGAAGGTGGCCGGACGCAGCAAGGCGCGGATGTTCAGGCCCGGCGCGCGCTGCAGCTTGAGCAGGTCTTTCGCGAGCAGGATGCCGATGATGTTTTCTTTTTCGCCCTCGTAGACCGGAAAGCGCGAGTGCGCGGTCTGGATCACCGAGTGCAGCAACGCGTCGAAGGGCGCGTCGATGTTCACGAGGTCCATGCGCGGCGCCGCGACCATCACGTCACCGGCCGTCATGTCGGCCATGCGCAGCACGCCTTCGAGCATCACGCGCGATTCGGCGCCGATCACCTCGTTGTCCTCGGCATCGGCGAGGGTTTCGATCAGCTCGTCGCGCGAATCGGGGCCGGGGTGGATGAATTCGGCGAGCTTCTGGAGAAAGCCACGCTTGTCTTCCCGTTCAACGGGAGCGCGTTCAGGGTGAGGGTCGGCCACTGCGGGAGGGCGGAGTTGAAGAGAGACAAGGATAACGGATTGCGCATGACAGGCTCTACCGTCCGGCCGGCATAGGCCGGCCCTGCCCGCTCACGGCGCCGATTTGCTTCTTGCGTCGCGCATGCCGCTGCGCACTTCCTGCAGGCTCGCCAGGAAGGCCCAGAACTGCTTGGCGCGGCTCTTGAGTGCGAAATCGACCGCGGCGTAGTGCTCCAGCGCGATCTCGCTCATGCGGCTGTCGAAGGTGGCGGTGGGCAGCTGCAGGTGCGCTTCCGACTCCGAGCCGCTGCGCACCACGGTGGCGCCGGCGTTGCGGGCGATCTTGAGCATGGCGGCGTTTTCGCTCAGCGCATGGATGAAGAGCATGCCCACGCCTTCGTTACGCGCGGCAACCACGGCACGCTCGAACAGGCGCGCGCCATAGCCGCGGCCGCGAGCGTGCGACGACACGGACACGCCGAATTCGGCGCAGTCGCTGTGCTGGTCGCCGGGCGCATAGGCCACGTGCGCCATCGCGATCAGGTCGAGGCGGCGGTTGTAGATGCCGAACAGTTCGTCACGGTCGAAGTCCAGGCCTTCGACATAGCGCAGGACCTGCTCGTCGGCCGCGGCATAGCCGAAGCGCAGGTAGCGGTCGTGCGGCGTCAGGTCCAGCAGGTGGCGCGCGATGCGTTCGCGCTCGCGCGGGCCGATCGAGCGGATCGGCACCATGACGGGTGGGGGCGCGCTGACGGCGCGCGGTTGCGCCTCAACCATCGGCGCCTTCAGGAAAGAGCCGAGGCCGAGAGACGCTTTGAGGAGGGTCTTGGCGGTAAGCATGGCTCCAATGTAAGGGTTTTCCCTTAATCACCAAGCCTGCAAGGACACTTTCTGGACGCATTCGTGACTCGATACCAGAGTCCGTGGTGTTTACGCAACCAATTTGTGGTTAAACGGGCACAGATGTTGTGGCTTTGACACGATCGAGCACAAAGCTGGTCTTGCAGTCTTCGACGCTGGGGTGCTTCAACAGGGTGTCCATGATGAAGCGGCTGTAGTGCGCCATGTCGGCCACCACCACGCGCAGCAGGTAGTCCATGTCGCCGGTGAGGGCCGCGCACTCGACCACCTCGGGCCAGGTCTGCACGCTGGCGCGGAACAGGTCCATGGGGTTGCGCTTGTGGGTTTCGGTGTGCTTTTCGAGCCGCACGTTCAGGTAGGCCGTGAGGCCCAGGCCGACCGCCTCGGGTTGGACCAGGGCCACGTAGCGGTCGATGACCTTGTGCTCCTCGAGCCGCTTGACCCGCCGCAGCACGGCGCTGGGCGACAGGCTGACCTGCTCCGCGATCTGGTCGTAGGTGGCGCGGCCGTCTGCTTGCAGCATGCGCAAAATGAGTCGATCTATCTTGTCGAGTGCTTCCATTTCGTCATTTTTGCAGTTTTACTGCGTCATGGCCACCCAGGGCGCCCAGAAACGCAGAAAACCTGAACGCCTTCCGACCTACAGTGCAGCACGGCCCGAATCCGAGCCTTTGTTTTCCTTTCTGCACAACTTCCCCACTTTTCGGAGACAGCACCCATGAGCCACGCCGACGCCCCCGCCTTCACGCCCTGGGAGAACCCGATGGGCACCGACGGCTTCGAATTCATCGAGTACGCGGCACCCGATCCGGTCGCGATGGGCAAGGTGTTCGAGCGCATGGGCTTCGTGGCCATCGCCAAGCACCGCCACAAGAACGTGCTGCTGTACCGCCAGGGCACGATCAACTTCATCCTGAACGCCGAGCCCGATTCGTTCGCCCAGCGTTTTGCGCGCGAGCACGGCCCGAGCGTGTGCGCCATCGCCTTCCGCGTGCAGGACGCCAAGCAGGCCTACGAGCGCGCCACTGCGCTGGGCGCCTGGGGCTTCGCCGACAAGGCCGGTCCGGGCGAGCTGAACATCCCCGCCATCAAGGGCATCGGCGACAGCCTGATCTACCTGGTGGACCGCTGGCCGGGCAAGAACGGCGCGCAGCCGGGCGACATCGGCAACATCGGCTTCTACGACGTGGACTTCGAGGCGCTGCCGGGCGTGTCGTCGCAGGACGCGCTGGCGCGCAAGGGCAATGGCCTGACCTACATCGACCACCTGACGCACAACGTGTACCGCGGCCGCATGGACGTGTGGGCCAACTTCTACGAGAAGCTCTTCAACTTCCGCGAAGTGAAGTACTTCGACATCGAAGGCCAGGTGACGGGCGTGAAGAGCAAGGCCATGACCAGCCCCTGCGGCAAGATCCGCATCCCGATCAACGAAGAAGGCAAGGAACAGGCCGGCCAGATCCAGGAGTACTTGGACATGTACAAGGGCGAGGGCATCCAGCACATCGCCATGGGCTCGGACAACCTGTATGAGAGCGTCGACGCGCTGCGCGCCAACGGCGTGACGCTGCTGGACACCATCGACACCTACTACGAGCTGATCGACAAGCGCATTCCGGGCCACGGCGAAAGCGTGGCCGAGCTGAAGAGCCGCAAGATCCTGATCGACGGCAAGAAGGACGCACTGCTGCTGCAGATCTTCAGCGAGAACCAGCTGGGCCCGATCTTCTTCGAGTTCATCCAGCGCAAGGGCGACGACGGCTTCGGCAACGGCAACTTCAAGGCGCTGTTCGAGAGCATCGAGCTCGACCAGATGCGCCGGGGCGTGCTGAGCGCCGCAAAATAAGGCGCTTCACCACTGCCCTGGAGCCCGGCATGCGCCACGCGTCTTCTTCGACTGTCGTCACTTCCTTTGTCGCGGCAGCCGCCGCTGCTGTCGTGCTCTCGGGCTGTGCTTCGGCGCCGCCCGCGGCCGGCCCGGGTGCCTCGCACCTGGACACGGTGCAGAAGGCGGCCGTGCTGCGCATCTGCACGCCGGGCGACTACCGGCCCTTCAGCTTCCAGAAGGCCGACGCCTCGTTCGAAGGCATCGACGTCGACCTGATGGCCGGCTTCAGCGCCAGCCTCGGCGCGAAGCCCGAATGGGTCAAGACGACGTGGGCCAACTTGCTGCCCGACCTGGCCGCAGGCAAGTGCGACATCGCCGTGGGCGGCGTGTCGGTGACCACCGACCGCCAGAAGCGCGCCTTCTTCAGCGCGCCCTACATGGTCAACGGCAAGACGCCCATCGCGCGCTGCGCCGACGTGGCCAAGTACCAGAGCGTGGCGGCCATCGACCAGCCGTCGACCCGCGTGATCTTCAACCCGGGCGGCAGCAACGAGCGCTTCGCCCGCACCAACTTCAAGCAGGCCAGGCTCACGCTGCACGGCGAGAACGTCACGATCTTCGACGAGATCCTGGCCAATCGCGCCGACGTGTTCGTCACCGAATCGGCCGAGGCCATCACGCAGCAAAAGCTCAAGCCCGGGCTGTGCGCGGTGAACCCCGACAAGCCGCTGCAGTACGGCGAGATGGCCTGGATGCTGCCGCGCGACGACGTGGCTTTCAAATCGTATGTCGACCAATGGCTGCACCTGCAGCAAGCCGGCGGCGACTTCCAGCGCGTGATGGACCGCTGGCTCAAGTAACCCGAGAAACCGAACGCCCCATGGATACCCCCGCCGCCGTTGTCACTCCCGCCGTCTATGGCGCCTCCGATCGCCCGCCGCGCGGCGACTACTCGCGCGGCGGTTCGGTGCAAGCCGACTACACCTGCCCGCAGGACTGGGCCAGCTACACGGCGGCCGACCACGATACCTACAAGCGGCTGTACGAACGCCAGGCCGCGCAGCTGACGGGCCTGGCCTGCGACGCCTTCATCAAGTCGCTGCCGCTGCTCGGCGTGAAGGACCGCATCCCGCGCTTCGAGGAACTCAACGAACGCCTGCACCGCGCCACCGGCTGGGAGATCGTCGCGGTGCCGGGGCTGATTCCCGAACTGCCTTTCTTCACGCTGCTGGCGAACCGCAAGTTCCCGGTGACCGACTGGATCCGCAAGCCCGAAGAGTTCGACTACATCGTCGAGCCCGACGTGTTCCACGACCTGTTCGGCCACGTGCCGATGCTGTTCGACCCCACCTTCGCCGACTACGTGCAGCGCTACGGCCAGGGCGGCATCAAGGCGCACGAGCTGGGCGCGGGCGAGAAGCTGGCGCGGCTGTACTGGTACACGGTGGAGTTCGGCCTGATCCGCCAGCCCGAGGGCCTGCGTGCGTACGGCGCCGGCATCCTGAGCTCGGTCGGCGAACTGCAGCACGCGGTGCGCAGCCCCGAGCCGCACCGCCTTCCGCTCGACCTGCTGCGCACCATGCGCACGCGCTACAAGATCGACACCTACCAGGCCAACTACTTCGTGATCGAGAACTTCGCGCAGCTCTTCGATCTCACGGCACCCGACTTCACGCCGCTGTACCGCGCGCTCGAGGTGCAGCCCGACATTCCGGCCGGCGTGCTGCTGCCGGGCGAATCCGGCAACGCCTGATCGGCATCTGTGTGACTCCCGCGCGCACGGCGGCTATCGCCTGCGCGACACCGGGTATGCGCCCCTAGGACAAGCCCGCTGGCGGGTGGGAGGCATTGGCTCCCACAATCCGCGCCAAAGGAGCTTGCATGCAGACATCCGCGCGACAGAACTACCCGGCCGGCGTGCCGCACGAGATTCATCCGGAGCAGTACCGCTCCCTGCCTCACATGTTCGACGAGGCCTTCGGCCGCTACAAGGACCGTCCGTTCTCGGTCTGCATGGAGCGCTGGATGTCGTACGGCGAGCTCGACACGCTCTCGAAGGCGATGGGCGCCTGGCTGCAATCGCAGGGCCTCGCGCCCGGTGCGCGGGTGGCGATCATGCTGCCCAACGTGCCGCAGTTCGCGGTCACGATGTGCGCCGTGCTGCGCGCGGGCTACACCTGCGTCAACGTCAATCCGCTGTACACGGCGCGCGAGCTGGAGCACCAGCTCAAGGACTCCGGCGCCACCGCCATCGTCATCCTCGAGAACTTTGCCGCCACGCTCGAGCAGGTGATCGAGCGCACGCCGGTCAAGCACGTGGTGATGACTGCGATGGGCGACCTGCTCGGCGGGCTGTACGGCACGTGGATCACGGTGGCCGTGCGCCACCTGGCCAAGATGGTGCCGCCCTACAAGCTGCCGCTGAGCGACGGCCGCACGGTCACGCCGTTCAAGCAGGCGATTGCCGAAGGCCGCGGGCGCACGCTCGGGCCCGACCAGAGCACGCTCGATTCGATCGCCTTCCTGCAGTACACGGGTGGCACCACCGGTTTGTCGAAGGGCGCCGTGCTGACCCACCGCAACATCGTGGCCGCCACGCTGCAGGCCGAAGCCTGGTTCACGCCCGCATTGGCGCGGGCCGGCGACCTGGCGAAGGTCAACAGCATCGCCGCGCTGCCGCTGTATCACATCTTCGCGCTGACGCTGTGCCTGCTGGTGATCCGCCAGGGCTCGCACATGACGCTGATTCCGAACCCGCGCGACTTCAACAAGTTCGTCGCGGTGTTGAAGAAGCGGCCCTTCCACATGCTTCCGGCGGTGAACACCCTGTTCAATGCGCTGCTGATGCACCCGGAGTTCAAGACGGTCGACTTTTCGACGCTGTTCGTCTCGCAGGCCGGTGGCATGGCTGCCTCCGAAGGCACGGCGCGCAAGTGGTTCGAAGCCACCGGCTGCCCGATGATCGAAGGCTGGGGCATGAGCGAGACCTGCGCGATCGGCACCAACAACCCGGTGTCGAACACGAAGTTCACGGGCACCATCGGCCTGCCGTTGCCGAGCATTGAGATCGCGATCAAGGACGATGAAGGCCAATCACTGCCGATCGGACAGGCGGGCGAGCTGTGCATCAAGGGGCCGAACGTGATGACCGGCTATTACAACCAGCCCGTCGAGACGGCCGCAGCCTTCACGGCCGACGGCTTCATGCGCACCGGCGACATCGCCGTGATGCAGGAAGACGGCTACAGCCGGATCGTCGACCGCAAGAAGGACATGATCCTCGTGAGCGGTTTCAACGTGTTCCCCAACGAACTGGAGAACGTGATCTCGCTGTGCCCGGGCGTCGTCGAATGCGCGGCCGTGGGCGTGCCGGACGAGAAGCAGGGCGAAGCCATCAAGGTCTTCGTGGTCCGCAAGGACCCGACGCTGACGGAAGACGCCGTGCTCCAGTACTGCAACGGACAGCTCACCGGCTACAAGCGGCCGAAGCACATCGAGTTCCGCGAGTCGCTGCCCAAGACCAACGTGGGGAAGATCCTGCGGCGCGAGCTGCGCACCAGCGCCGGTGCCTGAGCGCGTGGGGCACCACGGGGAAGCCAGCGCCGGGCTGCCGGCGAATGTCATCGTGTTCGAGCGGGGCTGGCTGTCTTCGAACAACATCCTCTTCGTCGGAGCCGAGGAAACGGCGCTGGTCGACACCGGCTATGCCACGCATGCCGATCAGACGCTGGCCCTGGTGGAGTCGGTGTTGGGCAAACGTCCACTCGATCGGGTGCTGAACACACATCTGCACGGCGATCACTGCGGGGGGAACGCGGCGTTGCAGCAGCGTTATCCATCGCTGCGGACGGACATTCCGCCTGGAGAGGCTGCGCTGGTCGAGCGATGGGATGCGCAGAGTCTGAGTTTTCTTGCGACGGGGCAGAGTTGCCCGCGCTTTGGCTTCACTGGACTGCTCGAGCCAGGCACTGAATGCCTGCTGGGAGACAGCGCGTGGCAAGTGCATGGGGCTCCAGGTCACGATCCGCACTCGGTGATCCTGTTCGATCCGGTGTCGCGGACTCTGATTTCAGCGGACGCGCTCTGGGAGAACGGGTTTGGCATCGCCTTTCCGGAGCTGATGGGTGAGCCCTCGTTCGGGGACATTGCGGCAACGCTCGATTTGATCGAGAAGTTGGCGCCGCAGCAGGTGATTCCAGGGCATGGCGGCGTTTTCGCCGACGTCGAGCGCGCGTTGCAGACGGCGCGCAAGCGTTTAGCTGGCTTAGAGCGAGACCCAGTGAAGCACGCGCGTCACGCGATGAAGGTGCTGATGAAGTTCAAGCTTCTGGAGCTGCATGCGGTGCCGTACGCTGAGTGGGATGCGTGGCTAGCTGGAACGCCCTATTTCGAGTTGATCCGAGCTCGATTCTTTGCCGATGAGACGCTGGAAGCTCTGACGTCGAACCTGCTTGCAGAACTGATAGCGGTTGGCGCAGCACAATCCGATGCCTTGGGAGTTCACAACGCCTGATTAGCAGTTGTTTGCCGCAATAAAAAAAGCGCTGCTTCTTTCGAGTCAGCGCTTTTTA
>NZ_JBYSZY010000085.1:0-20130 GCF_058787635.1 Variovorax sp. FW305-3-2-15-B-LB1
TTGCTGCGCACGGGCGCCTTGCAGCCAGCCCCTTTGCCAGCCAACGCGACGCCAGAAATAGGGTGAACAGGCCCTAGCCTGCGAAGCCGCCTTCGTCGAGAAACTTCTGCTCTTCCGGCGTGGACGTGCGCCCGAGCATCCGGTTGCGGTGCGGAAAGCGCCCGAAGCGCGCCACGATGTCGCGGTGCAGCACGGCAAAGTGCTGCGTGCTGGCGTCCTGCGTGGCGTTGAGTTCGACCGAACGCTCCTGCTCGGCCAGCACCTCCGAGTGCATGAAGGGCAGGTAGAAAAAGCGCTGCATCAGCGCCTCGGCCTGCCGGTCGAAGCCGGCCTCGACGGCGCGGCGCGCCACGGCCAGCGCGAGGCCGTCGGTGGCGAGCATGTGCGGGTTCTGGCGCCAGGCGTTGCGCGGGAACTGGTCGAGCAGCACGAGCAGCGCCAGCGCGCCTTCGGCGGTGTCGGCCCAGTGGTCGAGCCGGCCACTGGCCGCGGCCTGGTGGGCGGCGGCCAACTGGTCGATGCATGCGGCATCGAAGGCATCGCTTTTCGCGAACCAGCGCTCGGGGCCGGCATCGCGCCAGAAGGCGACCACGTCGTGTGCAGAAGGAAGGGTGTCGTCGGAAATCATCGTTGCATTCTCTTGCACAGGCGTGCGAAGAAGGGGCGCTGGCCGACAAGGCCGCAGGCGGCGTCTGCCTATGCTGAATGCTTTCATCCACAGGAGACCCCGACCATGAACAACACTCGCACACTCTGGCGCAGCACCCTCGTCGCGGGCCTGGCCGCCGTCGCACTGGCCGGCTGCGGAATGATGTCGAAGTCGAACGTCGCGAGCTTCAGCGGCGCGATGAACGCGGCCAGCCAGGTGCCGCCCAACATGACGCGCGGCAGCGGCATGGCCGAGGCCTGGCTCAACCGCGACACCAACGTGCTCAAGTACAAGATCACCTACGAAGGCCTGAGCGGCCCGGCCACGGCGGCCCACTTCCACGGCCCCGCCGCCGCGGGTGCGAATGCTGGCGTGGTGCTGCCCTTCGCGAGTACGGCAAGCCCGATCGAGGGCCAGGCCACGCTCACGCCGGCGCAGGCGGCCGACCTCGTGGCCGGCAAGTGGTACGCCAACATCCACACGGCCGCCAACCCGGGCGGCGAGATCCGCGGGCAGATGCTGCCGAAGATGTGAGATTCGTCCGGGCCTAAGCCGCGAAAAGGCCCCTGGTCAGGTGGCTGTCGCGGGGCTGGTGTCCAATGACCGCATGACGACGACACCCAAGAAAAAGCCTCGCGCCGCCACCGCTGCTTCCTCTTCTTCGCACGCACCACCCCATCCCTTCATCGCCCGCCGCGAAGGCATGCGCGCCGCCCGCAAGGCGCTCGTGCTGCAGGGCGGCGGTGCGCTCGGCGCCTACCAGGCGGGCGTGTACGCCGCGCTCAGCGAGACCGACCTGCAGCCGCACTGGATCGCGGGCGTGTCGATCGGCGCCATCAACGCCGCGCTCATCGCCGGCAATGGGCCCGCGCAGCGGGTCGACCGGCTGCGCGAGTTCTGGCACCTGGTGTCTTCGGGGCCGGCGCAGCGCCTGCCGTCGTGGCTGGGCGACCGCGCCACGCAGAACCAGTGGAGCGCCACCATGGCGTCGCTGGTCGGTATCCCCGGTTTCTTCGAGCCGCGCTATTCGCCGGCCCTGCTGCTGGGCGGTGCCGCGCCGCTCCTGAGCTACTACGACACCTCGCCGCTGAAGGCCACGCTGGAGCGGCTCATCGACTTCGACCGCATCAACGCCTGCGAGGCGCGCTTCAGCGTCGGCGCCGTCAACGTGCGCACCGGCAACTCGGTGTACTTCGACAACACGCGCCAGCGCATCGGCCCCGAGCACATCATGGCCAGCGGCGCGCTGCCGCCGGGCTTTGCGCCGGTGCACATCGACGGCGACGACTACTGGGACGGCGGCATCGTCTCGAACACGCCGCTGCAGTACGTGCTCGACACGCACCCGCGTTCCGAGGCACTGGTGGTGCTGCAGGTCGACCTGTTCAACGCGCGCGGCGAGATGCCGCACACGCTGTCGGGCGTGATGGAGCGCCAGAAGGACATCACCTATTCGAGCCGCACGCGCCTGAACACCGACGCGCTGGCGGCCAACATGAACCTGCAGCAGGCCATTGCCGACCTGATCGCCAAGCTGCCGCCCGGCCTGCGCAACGACCCGAGCGTGGTCGAGGTGCAGGCGCAGCTCACGCACGAGCCGATCGACATCTTTCACCTGATCTACCGCGACAAGACGTACGAGCTCGAGTCGAAGGACTACGAGTTCTCGCGCGCCGCGGTCGAGGAGCACTGGGAATCGGGCGTGCGCGACATGGGCAAGACGCTCGCGCATCCCGAGACGCTGCGCGCCGACGCCACGGTGAACGGCGTGACCACCTTCGACCTCGGCGAGCCGGGCACCGGGCGCATCAAGCGGCCGGGGCTGTCGCGCTGAGGGACGTCAGCCGGGCGCGTGCCCGGTTCTTGCTCGTTTTTTTCCTATCCACCACTTCCAAGGACGCTTCACCATGCAACTCAAGGACAAGGTCGCCTACATCACCGGCTCGGCCAGCGGCATCGGCAAGGAAATCGCCATCCTGTTCGCGCAGGAGGGCGCCAAGATCATCATTGCCGACCTCAACAAGGAAGCGGCCGATGCCACCGCCGCCGAACTGAAGGCCACGGGCGCGCAGGCCATCGGCGTGGCGGTCGACGTGACGAACGAAGACCAGGTCAATGCCTCGGTGGAAGAGGGCGCGAAGGCCTTCGGCGGCATCGACATCCTCATCAGCAACGCCGGCATCCAGATCGTGCATCCAGTCGACGAGTTCAGCTTCGCCGACTGGAAGAAGATGCTCGCCATTCACCTGGACGGTGCGTTCCTCACCACCAAGGCCTGCCTGAAGCACATGTACGCGCAAGGCCGCGGCGGCAGCGTGATCTACATGGGCTCGGTGCACTCGAAGGAGGCGTCGCTGTTGAAGGCGCCGTACGTGACGGCCAAGCACGGGCTCATCGGTCTTGCGAAGACGGTCGCCAAGGAAGGCGCCAAGCACGGCGTGCGCGCCAACGTGATCTGCCCGGGCTTCGTGCGCACGCCGCTGGTCGAGAAGCAGATTCCCGAGCAGGCGAAGACGCTGGGCATCACCGAGGAGCAGGTCGTCAAGAACGTGATGCTCAAGGAAACGGTGGATGGCGAGTTCACCACCACCGACGACGTGGCGCGCGTGGCGCTGCTGTTCGCGGCGTTCCCGACCAATGCACTCACCGGCCAGTCGCTGGTGGTGAGCCACGGCTGGTACATGCAGTAAGCGCTACAGCTTCAGCTCCCACGTCTCGCCCACCTGCGGCTGCCCGTAGCCCTCGTGCGGCTCCGAGTGCGTGAGCTGGAAGCCGCGCTTGGCATAGATGCTGCGCGCGGCGGTGAGGCAGCTGTTGGTCCACAGCGTCATCTTCTTGTAGCCCTTGCGGCGCGCGAAGGCGATGCACTCGTCCACGAGGCGCCCGCCCAGGCCCAGCCCGCGCGCGGCCGGCGTGAGGATCAGCATGCGCAGCTGCGCCACGGTGGCCGACTTGCGCACCACGAAGATCGCGCCGACGCGCTCGCCGTTGAGCTCGGCGATCCAGCAGCGCTCCCATTCGGGCTGGAACTTGAGCAGGAACTCGCCCGCGATGCCCGCCACGAGCGCTTCGAAGCGGTGGTCCCAGCCGTATTCGCGCGCGTACAACTCGCCGTGCTGCTGCACCACCCAGCCGATGTCGCCCGGCGCCGGGTCGCGCAGCACGGCGGCCTGGGGCCGGGCCGGCGATGCGACCGGTTCGAGCAGCGCCTGCACCGTGTCCATGGCCTGCACCAGCTGGTTTTGTTGCGCCGGCGGCAGCGCGGCGAGCAGGGCGGCGGCTTCGTCGCGCGATTTCTGTTGCAGCGGCGCAAACGCGGCGTGGCCGGCTTCGGTCAGGCGCAGCACGCTCTGGCGGGCATCGCGCGGGTGCGGCTCGCGCGTGAGCCAGCCGTGGGTTTCGAAGCGGCGCAGGATGCGGCTGAGGTAGCCGGCGTCGAAACCCAGGTCGCGCCCGATCTCGCTGGCGACGGGGGTTTCGCGGTGCGCCAGCTCGTAGAGCACGCGCACGTCGGTCAGCGACAGGTCGCTGCCCAGATAGGGGTCGAGGGCGCCGATGCGGCGCGTGTAGAAGCGGTTGAACCGGCGGATGGCCTTGACGGCGGACGGGTCGACGGAGGGCGTTGGCGTGGACATGGTTGCCATTGTCATTCAAATTGATTGACTTGGGCAATCAAATAAGAGCCCTCTCATTCCGGGGCAAGGGATCTTCTGGGCGACAGAAATGCTGGAAAACCCTAAAATCGAGGGTTGCCCACACAGGCGGCGCCCCGGCGCTGTCCGCTCCCACCGATGAACGCCCCCGTCGACGTCTCCTTTTTTGCGCGTGCCGCCAAGCCGCTGACCAGCTACCGCAAGTACTGGGCGGCCCGTTTCGGCACGGCCAAGTTCCTGCCGACCTCGCGCAAGGAGATGGACGCGCTCGGCTGGGACAGCTGCGACATCATCGTGGTCACGGGCGACGCCTACGTCGACCACCCCAGCTTCGGCATGTCGGTCATCGGCCGCATGCTCGAGGCGCAGGGCTTTCGCGTGGGCATCATCGCGCAGCCCGACTGGCAAAGCGCCGAGCCCTTCAAGGTGCTGGGCAAGCCGAACCTGTTCTTCGGTGTCACGGCCGGCAACATGGATTCGATGATCAACCGCTACACGGCGGACCGGAAGATCCGCAGCGACGACGCCTACACCCCCGGCGACGTCGGCGGCTCGCGCCCCGACCGCGCGGCCATCGTGTATTCGCAGCGCTGCAAGGAAGCCTGGAACGACGTGCCGATCATCCTGGGCGGCATCGAAGGGTCGCTCCGCCGCATCGCGCACTACGACTACTGGTCGGACAAGGTGCGCCGCTCCATCGTCGTCGACGCCAAGTGCGACCTGCTGCTGTACGGCAACGCCGAGCGCGCCATCGTCGAGATCGCGCACCGCCTGGCCGCCAAGGAGCCGGTGCAGCAGATCACCGACGTGCGCGGCACGGCTTATGTGCGCCGCGAAACGCCCGAGGCCTGGTTCGAGATCAACTCCACCAGCGTCGACGAGCCGGGCCGCGTCGAGGCGCACGTCAACCCGTACCTGATGGTGTCCGACCAGGCCAAGGCCAACGGCGCCACCTGCGCGAAGGAAGACGAGGCCGAAGCTGTCGCCAAGGCCGCCGAAGCCGCGGGCTCCGCCGCCGGTTCGGTCGTCAACCCTGCCATCAAGCCGCTGAACTTCGTGCCCAACCCGGCACTGCAAGGTCGCGGCAAGATCGCCGTGCCGCCGCGCGATCGCTCGGTGATCCGCCTGCCGTCGTACGAGCAGGTGCGCAGCGACCCGGTGCTCTACGCCCACGCCAACCGCGTGCTGCACCTCGAGACCAACCCCGGCAACGCCCGCGCACTCGTGCAGGCGCACGGCGAGGGCGCCACCGCGCGCGACGTGTGGATCAACCCGCCGCCCATTCCGCTCACCACGGCCGAGATGGACCACGTGTTCGACCTGCCGTACGCGCGCAGCCCGCACCCGCGTTACGCCGACGAGAACGGCAGTCACGACGGCGCGACCAAGATCCCCGCGTGGGAAATGATCCGCTTCAGCGTGAACATCATGCGCGGCTGCTTCGGCGGCTGCACCTTCTGCTCGATCACCGAGCACGAGGGCCGCATCATCCAGAGCCGCTCGGAAGACTCGATCATCAAGGAGGTCGAGGCCATCCGCGATTCGGTCAGCGGCTTCACCGGCACCATCTCCGACCTGGGCGGCCCCACGGCCAACATGTACCGCCTGGGCTGCAAGAGCCCCGCGATCGAGGCGGCGTGCCGCAAGCCCAGCTGCGTGTACCCGGGCATCTGCCCGAACCTGGGCACCAACCACGACCCGCTCATCAAGATCTACCGCCGCGCGCGGGCGCTCAAGGGCATCAAGAAGATCCTCATCGGTTCCGGCCTGCGCTACGACCTGGCCGTGCAGTCGCCCGAGTACGTGAAGGAGCTGGTGCAGCACCACGTCGGCGGCTACCTGAAGATCGCGCCCGAGCACACCGAGCAGGGCCCGCTCACCAAGATGATGAAGCCCGGCATCGGCAGCTACGACAAGTTCAAGCAGATGTTCGAGAAGTACTCGGCCGAGGCGGGCAAGAAGCAGTACCTCATTCCGTACTTCATCGCCGCGCACCCGGGCACCAGCGACGAGGACATGATGAACCTCGCGATCTGGCTCAAGAAGAACGGTTTCCGCGCCGACCAGGTGCAAACGTTCTACCCGAGCCCGATGGCCACGGCGACGACGATGTACCACACCAACAAGAACCCGCTGCGCAAGATCACGCGCGAGAGCGAGACGGTGGACATCGTGCGCGGCGACAAGCGCCGCCGCCTGCACAAGGCCTTCCTGCGCTACCACGATGCCAACAACTGGCCGCTGCTGCGCGAGGCGCTCAAGAGCATGGGCCGCGCCGACCTCATCGGCAACGGCAAGCACCACCTCATCCCGACGTGGCAGCCGCTGACCGATGGCGGCTACACGAGCGCGCGCCGCAAGAACTCGACCTCCGCGCCGGTGGCCGCCAAGGCCGCGGCACCGGTCAGGCTGGCGCCGGTGAAGCCCTCCAAGGGCCGCATCCTCACGCAGCACACGGGCCTGCCGCCGCGCGACAACGGCAGCGGTGGCAAGCCGCTCAACAAGCCTTCACGCAAGGTGCGTTGAGGCCTGGTCGAAGGCGCGGTCAGCCGAAGGCCGCGTGCTTCGACAGCCAGAACACCCACGCCCCCAGCGCCGCGCAGTGCAGCGCGACCGTGACGTAGAACCTCCACAGGAAACTCGCCTTGCTCGACTTGTGCCGCAGCAGCTGCTGCGCGCACCATGCGCCCGGCCAGCCGCCCGCGAGCGCGAGCAGGTGCAGCGTGCTTTCCTGCGTGCGCCAGCGCCCGGCCTGCGCCGCGCGCTTGTCGAAGGCGTAGGCCGCGAAGGTGAGCAGGCTCAGCCCCGCGACGACCGCCAACACGAGCAGCGGCAGGCGACCGAGCCAGACGGCGGCGCTCAGGCCAGCCGCGTAGACCCCGATCAGCCACGCACCCCACGGCGTGCCGGCCGTGCTGCGACCCGAAGGCCGGCGAGGCTGCGGGCGTGATGCTGCGCGGGGTACGGCACCCGCCGAGGCCGCAGCCTCCACGGCCATCGCCCGCGGCCCCTTGCCGCCGACATGGATCTCTTCGAAGTGCACCGCCATGCCGACTTGCGGCTTCAGCTGGCGGTCGCGAAAGTCACGCAGGTGCACGAACACGTCGGCCGACACCTCCGGGCTGCGGATGAAACCGAAGCCGCGCTCGGCCTCCCAACGAACGAGTCGACCTTGGCGCTTCATGGATTGCGGTGAAAGAGGGCAGGGCACATGCGGGCGATTCTCTCTTGTGGCCACGGGACACCGCTCCTATCATCGACCGCTCATGCACCTGCATCACTCTCCCCCTTCCTCGACCTGCCGCTGACGTTCGCGCGCGCTTCGCGCCGCGCCCGTCAGGCCCGCAAGTGGTCGCTGCCGTCCGCCTTCTTCCGCTGAGCGAAGACAGGCCGGGCGGCGGCCGGATGGTCATGCCCGCCCCCGGCAATGCGTCGACGCGACGCCGAGGCAGCGGGCCTCACGGAGAGTTTCAACATGAATGCAAGAACAACGGCCGCCCTGGCCTGGGGCGGCGTGCTGCTGGCCGGCGTGCTCTGGGGCGGCGGCGCCCTGGTGGCGCAATTCCTGATCGACGGCGGCATCGCGCCGCACAGCCTGTCGCTGGCGCGGTTCGCGCTGGGCATGCCGCTGCTGTGGTGGCTGCACTGGCAGGCGACACGGCGCGCGCCGGTCGCCCATGCCGAGTGGCGCCATCTGACGCGCCGCGAGCAGGGCCACGTCGTCGGCACCGGCGCCGCGATGGCGCTGAACGTGAGCTGCTGGTTCGCCGGCATCGCGCACTTGGGCGCCGCGTTGCCGACGGTGATCTCGATCTGCTGCGCGCCGCTGATCGTGGCCTGCGTGTCGGTGCTGCGCGGCTACGAGCCCTTCGGCGCGCGCCTGCTCGGCGGCCTCGTGCTGGCGCTGGCGGGCGTGCTGCTGCTGGTGATGCCGGCCGCTGGCTGGGGCGCCTTGCCGACGGGCTACGGCGCAGGGTTGGCGTGGTCCTTCGGCTCGGCCGTCTGCTATGCGCTGGTGGTGCTGGGCAACGCGCGCATGCCGGCGCGGGTGCCGGCCGTGACCGCGTCCGCCTGGGGCATGAGCGCCGCGGCGCTGTGCATGCTCGGCGTCACCGTGGCGAACGGCATCACCTGGCCCGAGGGCACGGCGCAATGGACGGGCGCGGCCTACACCGGCGTGGCCACCACCTCGGTCGCCTACCTGGCCTTCGCCTGGGGCGCGCGTCGGCTCTCGCCGACGGCGGCGGTGGTCGGCACGCTGATCGAGCCGCTGGTGGCGGCCTGGCTGGCGGCGCTGTGGCTGGCCCAGCCGATGGCGCCGCGCCAATGGCTGGGCGCGGCGCTGCTGGCGGGGGCGATGCTGCTGCTGGTGCGGCGGAACCGGGGTATCGTGTAGCCCCATGATGAGCAGTTCGCCCCCCGTGCCGGTTTCGTGGAAGCGCATCCTGGCGGTGGCCGCCTGCTACGGCGTGTCGCTGCTGGCGCAGGCGGCGGCCCCCGAGGCCTCCGCGCCCGCGGGTGCCCAGGCCCTGCGTGCCGAGCACCAGAAGCTCAGCGACAAGCTCGACCAGAGCCGCTTCGGGCGTCCCGTGCAACTCGACTCCACCGAGACGCCCGGCGGCCTCGAGGGCGACATCTATGCCGTGGTCGAGCATCCGCTGTCGAAGGTCAGCGCAGCGCTCAAGGGCTCGGACCACTGGTGCGAACTGCTCACGCTGCACATCAACAACCGGCGCTGCCGCATCAGCACCTCGCCGCAGGGCAAGGAGACGCTCACGCTGTTCGTGGTGCGCCGCTACGACAAGCCGGTCGACCAGGCCTTCGAGCTGCCTTTTGCCTATCGCGTGGCCAGCGCCACGCCCGAGCACCTGCAGGTCGAGATGTCGGCCGACACCGGCCCGTTCGGCACCAGCAACTACCGCGTGCGGCTCGAAGCGGTGGCGCTCGACGAGCGCAAGACCTTCCTGCACTTCAGCTACGGCTACAACCACAACACGATGGTGCGGCTGGCCACGCAGGCCTACCTCGCCACCTTCGGCAGTTCCAAGGTGGGCTTCACCGTGGTGGGCAAGGGCGCCGACGGCCAGCCCGAGTACATCCGCGGCCTGCGCGGGCTGGTGGAGCGCAATGCGATGCGCTACTTCCTCACGCTCGACGCCTACCTGGCCACCGGCGCCAACGACCCGGCCGAGCGCCGGCAGCGTTACTGGTTCGCGGCGGCCGAGCGCTACCCGCGCCAGTTGCACGAGGTCGACCTCGACACCTACCTCGCGGTCAAGCGCGAAGACCGCCAGCGCGACGGCAGCGGCCGCTGACCACCGCAACCTTTCGGTTGCAGTTTCACGGGCTTGTCATCTGCCTCGGCATTAATCGCCGGGGCTTGCGCCTTTGCGCGGGCGTATCACAAGGACAACAAGCAATGCGCAAGACAACAAGAGGATCGAGGATGGGATGGCTGGCGCTCGTGGGCGCTGGCGCGGTGCTGACCGCCTGCGGCGGCGGCAACGGCGGCGGGGGCGGCTGGTCGTTCCCCGTGGGCGGCGGCACCACCAATCCGCCCGCTGCACAGTCGAAAACCGGCACCTTCCTGGATGCCGCAGTCGAAGGCCTCGACTATGTGGCCGGCAGCGCCGCCAAGGCCGCCACCAACGCCAAGGGGGAATTCACCTGCAAGGACGGCGAGACCGTCACCTTCAGCGCCGGCGCGCTGGCCCTGGGCAGCGCCGCATGCGGCGAAGCGATCACGCCGCTCACCCTGGCCGGCGGCAGCGACGTGAAGGCCGATGCCGTGGTCAACCGCCTGCTCGCGCTGCAAAGCTTCGACGAGGACCGCGACCCCGCCAACGGCATCCGCCTGACGCCCGCGCTCAAGGCCGCCCTGACGGCCGGCGCGCTCGATTTCAACGCCTCGCCCGACGCCTTCCACACCGCGCTCAACGCGGTGTTGGCCGCGTTGCCCGCTCCCTACAATGCCCGCATGGTCGACTCGAACCGCCGCATGCTGGCCCGCGAACACTTCGAGGACACGCTGGCCTCGCGCCTGGCCGCACCGGTCACCGAGGCGTCGACGCAGACGAACCAGCTCGGCGCCATCGGCATCGCCGTCACGCGTTACCAGCTGCAGGCCGACACCCGCTTCCACGTGCCCTACGAGGGCGACAGCACGGACATCAAGGCCGACTTCCCCCAGGGCTTCCTGCCGGCCTACGGCTCGGGCCTGGCGTTCAAGGGCAAGGCCGACGACGGCGCGCTCGAGTTCTACGCCATCACCGACCGCGGCCCCAACGGCGACGGCCCGACCGCCCCCGTGCCCGGCGGCGGCGATGGTGTCACCAGCATCAGCAAGGTGTTCCCGGCGCCGTCGTTCGCACCGAGCTTCGGCATCGTGCGCGTGGGCAAGACCGGCGCCGTGCTCAGCACCAGCGTGCCGCTCAAGCGCGACGCCAACACCAAGATCACCGGCCTGCCGCCGCGCTCGGGCGTGGGCTCGACCGGCGAGACCCCGCTGACCGACCAGTACAAGTTCGACGAGGCCAAGGCCGGCTACGACGCCAACGGCCTCGACCCCGAGACGCTGGTGCTCGACAAGGCGCGCAACGTGCTGTGGACCAGCGACGAGTACGGCCCCTTCATCGCGCGCCTGAACATCGCCAGCGGTGTGGTCGAGAAGAAGTACGCGCCCGGCCCCGGCGCCACCGACCTGCCGGCGGTGCTGGCGCAGCGCCGCCCCAACCGCGGCATGGAAGGCCTGACGCTCGATGTGGCCAGCGGCGTGCTGCACGGCTTCCTGCAGAGCCCGATCGATCCGCGCGACGCCAACGGCAAGTCGATCAAGGCCAAGCCGCCGGGCGGCAGCAACACCGACGTGCGCCACATCGCCAAGTTCACGCGCTGGCTCGCGTTCGATCCGGCCACCGAGACCTCCAAGCTCTACGCCTACCCGATCGACGGCAGCCAGTACGACAAGGACCGCACCGGCAACGCCAAGCTCGGCGACATGGTGAGCCTGGGCAACGGCCGCTTCATCGTGATCGAGCAGGGCGCGCGCAAGGGCGACGGCAAGGTGTTCAACAAGCTGATGCTGGTGGAGCTGCCGGCCAACGCGACGAACATCGCAGCCCCGGAGTTCAACCACAACCTCGAGATCAGCAGCATCACGCAGGCCCCGTCGAATGGCGTCGACTATTCGACCGTGGTGACGATGCGCAAGACCGAGCTGCTCGACCTGAACTTGCTGGGCTGGCTGGCCGAGAAGGCCGAGGGCCTGACGGTCGTCGATGACCAGACGCTGGCGCTGGTGAACGACAACGACTTCGGCCTGGGCACCGTGCTGCTCGGCGCCGATGGCACCCGCCTGGCTGGCAGCGTGGAAGAGTGCAAGGTCGATGTCGACGGCAAGCTCCGCGATTGCCCGGCGGGCGCGACCGAAGCACGCATCACGCGCGGCTCCGACCTGGAGCGGCCGACGCGCATCTGGCTCATCAAGCTCGACCGCAAGCTGAGCGACCTGCGCCTGCCGGCGTCCTGAGCGCCGTCAGTCGGCCAGCGTGAGCAGCGGCACGTCGCGCTCACGGCCCATGGCCTCCAGCTCGGCGCGCGTGCGCGTCGCGAGCCAGGCGGCGAGTGCCGTGTGCGTGGCCGGCGCCATCATGTCCGGCGGCGCCACGCCGGCCACGTCGCACAGGCGCGCGGCGAAGTGCGGTTCCAGCGCCGCCACGGCCACGCGGCCGTCGGCGCAGGGGTAGACCCGGTAGCCGGCGTGTGCGCCGCCCACCGCGCCGTCGGGCTTTGTCAGGCCCCAGGTGCGGGGCAGGGCGAGCCAGTCGGCCGAGGCGTTCAGCGCCACCTCGAGGTACACGCCGCCGCGCTGGCGGCTCTGTTGCAGCACGGCCTTCAGCACCGCTTCGCTCGCCAGCAGCGCACCGCCCATGTCGGCGTACAGCGTGGGCGGCAGCGCGGTGCCGGTGACGAGGCCGCTCTCGGCGAGGTAGGTCAGGTCGTGGCCCGGCTCCTCGGCGCGTTCGCCCGGTGCGCCGACGATGGCGACCTGGGACAGCGCGGGGTGCCGCGCCTGCAGCGAGGCCCAGTCGAGCTTCAGCTTCTGCAGCGCCGACGGGCGGAACGAGGTCAGCAGCACGTCGGTGCGGGCCAGCTCGGCATGCAGCTGCGCCTGGCCGGCCTCGGTCTTCAGGTCGACCGTGCGGACCTCCACGCCCTCGTGCAGCGCCGTGTACGCGGGCCGGTTGTACAGCCCCATCGGATCGCCGCCGGGCGGCTCCAGCTTGAGGCAGGCCGCGCCCATCGTGCGGCAGCGAAGCAGCGCGGCGGGGCCCGGCAGGTTGAGCGCCAGGCTCAGCACGCGCACGCCGTCGAGCGGCAGGAAGGAAGCATCGGAGGAACGGGGCATGGGTCGTGTGTCCGGAAGGTCCAGGGGGTGAAAGGGAAGGGGGCGCGGCCATTTTCACCCGCCGGCAGAGCCAGATTCCGCAAGCCATGGCGGCCTGTCGGTCGTAGCATGCGGCCGATGGCAGCACGCGCTCCTGCCGCTGCCGCAACGCCAAGGAGACCCCTCATGTTCGAAGCATCCCTGATGCGCGGCCAGCGCATCCTCGTCACCGGCGGCGGCACCGGCCTCGGCCGTGCCATGGCCGAGCGATTCCTGAGCCTGGGCGCTGACGTCGCCATCTGCGGCCGGCGCCAGGCGGTCTGTGAAGAAACCGCCGCCGCCTGGCGCCAGCAGTTTCCCGATCGGCGCATCGATGCCTTCGGCGTCGACATCCGCATCGCGCAGCAGGTCGACGACATGGTCGAGAGCCTGTTCCAGAGCGGCGGGCTCACCGGCCTCGTCAACAACGCGGCGGGCAACTTCGTCTCGCCGACCGAGAGCCTCTCGCCGCGCGCCTTCGACGCCGTGGCCAACATCGTGTTCCACGGCAGCTTCTACGTGACGCAGGCGGTGGGCAAGCGCTGGGTGGCGCAGGCCAAGTCGGGCGCGTGGAAGCCGGGCGACGCCTTCCGCAGCGTGATGAGCATCATCGTCACCTGGGTCGACAACGGTAGCCCCTACGTCGTGCCCTCGGCCATGAGCAAGGCGGGCATCGAGGTCATGACCAAGTCGCTCGCGGTGGAGTGGGCGCGCCACGGCATCCGCCTGAACGCGGTGGGCCCGGGCGAGATCCCGACCGAGGGCATGAGCAAGCGCCTGAACCCCGGCGAGGAACCCGGTGCGCGCAGCATCAAGACCAACCCGATGGCGCGCGTGGGCCGCATGAGCGAGCTGCAGAACCTCGCGTCCTTCCTGATGGCGCCGGGCCAGTGCGACTGGCTCACGGGCCAGAGCATCATGATGGACGGCGGCAATGCGTTGGCCACCGGCGGCAACTTCTACGAGCTGCGCGAGTGGAGCGACGCCGACTGGCTGGCCGCGCGCGAACGCATCGAGGCGCAGAACCAGAAGGACAAGGCGCAGCGCTGACGCTTACTTGCGCGGCGGCTTCGCGGCGCCCACGGTGACCTGCTTGCGCACGGGGCTCGACAGCACCAGCGAGGTGGTCACCGAACCGTCGACCGCCAGCGCGTCCACCACGCGCTCCAGGTCGGTCGGCTCGGCGATGGCGCAGCGCACGAAGAAGCAGTCGGCGCCGGTCACGCGGTCCACCGCGAGCACCTCGGGCATGGCCTCGAAGAGCGCGAGGTAGCGCGCAATGGCCGCGTGCGTGGTGTCGATGCGGATGATGGCCTCCAGCCCCACGCCCAGCGCGCGCAGGTTCACGCGCGCGCCATAGCCTTCGATCACGCCCGCATGCTCCAGCTTGCGCACGCGCTCGCTCATGGCCGGCTGCGACAGGCCGATGCGCTTGCCGATCGCGGCCAGGCTCTGGCGCGCGTCCGTCTGCAGGGCTTCGAGGATGAGGCGGTCTTTCTTGTCGAGGGTCATGGCGTGCGGCGAAAGAAGAGGGGACCGATGATCGATCGGTAGGCGGCGCCGATTTTCGATGGGTTGCCCTTCTGCGCGTGCGACGCAGCCGCTATGGTGGTGGTCATCTTTCTTCAGGAGACCCCATGCAACTCGTCGGCATGCTCGACTCGCCCTTCGTTCGCCGCGCCGCGATCTCGCTGCGCCTGCTCGGCCTCGGTTTCGAGCACCGCTCGATCTCGGTCTTCAGCACCTTCGAGCAGTTCCGCGCGATCAACCCGGTGGTGAAGGCCCCGACGCTGGTGTGCGACGACGGCACGGTGCTGATGGATTCGACGCTCATCATCGACCACGCGCAAGCGGTCGCCGGCCGCAGCCTGTGGCCTGCCGACCCGGCCGCCCGGCTGCGCGACCTGCGCCTCACGGGGCTCGCGCTCGCAGCCTGCGAGAAGACGGTGCAGATCGTCTACGAGCGCAACCTGCGGCCCAGCGAGAAGCAGCACCAGCCGTGGGTCGATCGCGTGCAGGGCCAGCTGAATACGGCCTATGCCGAGGTGGAGCGCGAACTGGCGGCTGCGCCGCTGGCGGCACCCGCAGAAAACACGATCACGCAGGGCGGTATTTCGGCGGCGGTGGCCTGGACCTTCACGCAGTTCATCCTGCCCGACGCGGTGCGCCCGGCGGACTTTCCATTGCTCGCCGCGTACACGGCGCAGGCCGAGCAGTTGCCGGTGTTCGTCGGCGCGCCGCTGGTCTGAGCGACCGCGCTCAGGCCGCGATGTCCGCCCCGCGCTCGGCCAGCAGGCCGCGAAGCAGCGAGCGGTGGCAGCGTGACTCGTCCTCGCAATAGCAGCCGACCGCCAGCGCTGCGGTGTGCGAGAGCGCCGCGAGCAGGTCGAGGCTGCGGCTCGCGTCGGCCTCGGCCATCTCGGCCTTGTACTTGCGCATGAAGGCGTTCCATTGCGCGGGGGTCTCGGCTTCCTGCCCCAGCTTCATCGTCTCGGCCGACGGCGCGAGGTTGGGGTACCACACGTCGTACCAGTTCTGCGAGGCGAACTCGGTCTTCGGCACGCCGCGCGGCGGGCGGCGCACGGTGCCGATGCGCAGGCCCTCGCCGGGTGCGCGCGGGGTGCCGAGGCGGACGATGCGGATGCTCATGACGGGGATCTCCTGGGGCTGTTGTTGTGATGTGTTCGACTGTCAGGTGCCGACGATACCGCCGTCGCGCCGGCGGATCGCCAGCGTGGCCGAGCGCGGGCGGGCGCTGCCGGGCTGCGCGCCGTCGGGCCAGGCGCTGTTGTGCTTCGCGTCGCCGTCGTCGCGCGACTCGCCCGGGTGCTGAATGTTGACGAACAGCGTGCGCCGGTCGGGCGTGACCACGCAGCCCGTGATCTCGCAGCCGTTGGGCCCCGTGAGGAAGCGCTGGATGCGGCCCGTGGCCGGGTCGGCGCACAGCATCTGGTTGTTGCCGAGCGCGGCATAGGGCGGCTTGCCCATGGACTGCCCACTCATGTCGGTCTGGATCCACAGCAGCCCGCCGCTGTCGAAGTGCAGGCCGTCTGGGCAGCCGAATGCGTCGGCGCTGTCGCTGGGGTAGCGCGTGCCGGCGCCGGGCTGCGTGGGGTCGCCTGCGAGCGCGTAGTGGTCCCAGGCGAAGGCGGTGCTGGCCGCGTCGCCGCCGTCCTCGCGCCAGCGCAGGATGCCGCCGAAGAAGTTGGGCGCGCGCGGGTTGGCGGCGTCGGCGCCGGGCTTGCCGAGGTCGCCGCGCTGCGAGTTGTTGGTGAGCGTGACGTACACCTCGCCGCTGTGCGGATGCAAGGCGATCCATTCGGGGCGGTCCATCTTCGTGCCGCCGACGATGTCGCCCGCCAGCCGCGCGTGGATCAGCACTTCGGCTTGGTTGGCGAAGCCGCTGGCGGCGTCGATGCCGTGGCGCCCGTGCACGAGTTCAAGCCAGCGCCCGCGCCCATCGGCGTCGAAGCGCGCGACATGCAGCGTGCCCTCGTCGAGCAGGTGCCGGTTGGCGGCGCGCGCGGCGGCATCGGTGCCAGGGCGCACGGGGTCGCGGCTCACGAACTTGTAGATGTATTCGAAGCGCGCGTCGTCGCCCATGTAGACCACCACGCGGCCGTCCCTGGCCACGGTGCAGGTCGCGCTTTCCTGGCGCTTGCGGCCGAGCGCGGTGCGCTTGACGGGCACCGATTCGGGGTCGAAGGGATCGATCTCGACCACCCAGCCGAAGCGGTGCGGCTCGTTCGGGTGGCGGCTCAGGTCGAAGCGCTCGTCGAAGCGCCAGTACTCGACCCATTGCGCGCCCGGCACCGTGCCATAGCGGCGCTGCGCGGGTGTCGCGTTCTTGGCTGCCTCCTTCGGGCCGCCGAAGTAGCCATGAAAGTTCTCCTCGCAGGTCAGGTAGGTGCCCCAGGGCGTGACGCCCATCGCGCAGTTGGCGAAGGTGCCGAAGACGCCGGTGCCCGTCGGGTCGGCGGCGGTGCGCATCAGCGGCGTGCCCGCGGCGGGGCCGGCGATGCGCATCGGCGTGCGGCCGTGCACGCGGCGCGCGTAGGGCGAGGGCAGCACCTGGCGCCAGCCTTCTTGTGTGCGGCGGACCTCGATGACCGACACGCCCATCGCATGCAGCGATTTGCGGACCTTGTCGGCGTTCCAGGCCTTCACGCCGTCGGTGTGCAGCAGCTGCTCGTCGGTGTACTCGTGGTTCATCACGAGCAGGCCGCGTTCGCCGCGCGCATCGAGCGCGAAGAAGTGCATGCCGTCGTGGTGCATGCCGGCCTGCAGGGCCTGCTCGTCGGCGCTGTTGCCGGCGTCGGGCGCGAAGGCCGGCATGCGGCCCGCAACGCCCGTGGGCGCGCCCCAGGGGTAGAGCATCTGCCACTCGTACTCGGGCGGCACCACCACCGCATCGCGTTGCGAAATGGGCACGCTGGTGAAGAAGCCCGACGGGGTCGTCGCGCCCGTGGAAGGCGGCAGCTGCGAGCGCGCGCAGCCCTGGCCGAACAGCGCGACGACGGCGGCGGTGGCGCCCGATTGCAGGAGAAAGTGACGGCGGTCCAGGGGCATGGCGAGGCGGCGGAGGTGTTGGGTCGGCGACAGTGCGCATCATCGCCCAGCGGCCCAGTCGCGCGATACTGAGCCGATACCCCGACACCGACAGGAGACGTGCAATGAGCGACCGTATCGAATGGACCCGCCACGCCGACGGCGTGGTGGAACTGCAGCTGGCGCGCGCCGACAAGATGAACGCGCTCGACCCCGCGATGTTCGACGCGCTGGTCCAGGCGGGCGAGGCGCTGCGGGGCGACAAGAGCGTGCGCGCCGTGGTCATCGCGGGTCGCGGCAAGGCCTTCTGCGCGGGGCTCGACATGGCGTCGTTCGAACGCATGGGGCAGGGCGCCGCCAGCGACGTGCTGGGCGCCTCGGCCGGCGGCACCGACCTGGTCGCGCGCACGCACGGCCTCTCGAACGCCGCGCAGCAGGTGGCGATGGTGTGGCGCGAAGTGCCGGTGCCGGTCATCGCGGCCGTGCACGGCGTGGCCTTCGGCGGTGGGCTTCAGGTGGCGCTGGGCGCCGACATCCGGCTCGTGGCCGCCGACACCAAGCTGTCGGTGATGGAGATCAAGTGGGGCCTCGTGCCCGACATGGCCGGCATGGTGCTGATGCGCGAACTGGCGCGCACCGACGTCGTGCGCGAACTCACCTTCACCGGCCGCATCTTCTCGGGCGAAGAGGCCGTGCGCCTGGGCCTGGCCACGCGCGTGGCCGCCGACCCGCTGGCCGAGGCGCTGCAGATGGCGCACGAGATCGCCGCCAAGAGCCCCGACGCCATTCGCGCCGGCAAGCGGCTGCTGAACGCGTCGCTCGCGCACAGCGCCGCCGAGCTGCTGATCGCCGAGTCGGTCGAGCAGCAGGCGCTGATCGGCAGCCCCAACCAGCTCGAGGCCGTGAAGGCCAACATCGAGCGGCGGGCGCCGCAGTTCAGCGCGCCGGCCTGAGTTTCTTCTTCTCGTTTTTTCTTGCGTTCCTCGCGGTGCGGACACCGCGAGGCGCAGCTGTTTGCGCGCCTGTTTCGGTGGGCCGAAGGGGCGGTCGCAACATTTCGTATGCCAAAAATCGTACACAAAGCGCGCCATCCGTGTCTTTGTGTAAGAATTAAGTAGTTGTTTTCCCGAGTAATTCGGCGGAATTGACCGCACTTTGTGTGCAGAAGGTCACGTCTTGCCGTATGCCCTCGGTCGGGAAAATGACTATCGGAGTCACACTCGAAAACAATTAATCAACTTTTGCTTTGGCTAGCGACGGCGTTCCGCATGTCGACGAATACGTTTTTTTGCAATCTCAGCGTGCCCATCCTCGTGGGCGAGGACCGCTACAAGTACGTCCCGATCGTGGGGGTGTTTCGCAGCATCCCCATCGAGCAGGTCGACGAGTGGGTGATGCACCCCGACGGCCGTCCGCGCAGCGATCGCGAACTCGCCGCCGAAGTGCTGGTCGAAATCCGCAAGCCGCTCGGCACCAGCGGCCACACGGCGCCGAACGCCTTCGACGTCGCCGACATCCTGCAGCTCGATCGCGCGGCTGCCATCGTGGTGTCGACCTTTCTCGCAGCGCTGCCGCGGGTCTGAACACCGCCTCGCGGCGTCTTCCTTTTTCTTCCCGTCTCAGCTCGCGATGGCGCCGACCGCCCAGTAGAAGGTCGGCCGCGCACCGTTGAGCAGGTGGTCGCCCACCACGCGTCCCTTGTAGATCGTCGGGTTGTGCGACGCCAGCGTGCGCGCATTGCGCCAGTGCCGGTCGAGCCGCCGGTCTTCCTGCAGCGCCGAGGCGCCGCCGATGTCGAACAGCCGCGTGCCCGCCTGCAGCACCGCGTCGACGATGCCGGCCTGCGCCTTGGCGGTGTTCAGCTCCACCTCGAACAGCAGCTGCTCGGGCACGGCCTCGCCGCGCTGCAGGTGGCGGTCGACCTCGCCCAGGCCGCGCGCCACCGCCTGCACGGTCGACGCGGCCACGAAGGCCGTGCTCGCGAGCTGGCCGATCACCTGCTGCACCAACGGGTCTTCGCGCGGCGTGGCGCCGCTGCCGTGGCTGTAGACGCGCTTGCGCGGCTGCACGAAGGCCACGGCATCGCGCACGATGGCGCGTGCGATGCCCGCCAGCGTTGCCAGGTGCGTGAGCTGGAAATGCGCGGTGAGCGGCGTGGGCTGGTCGCGCACGTACAGCAGCACGTGCTCGGGCTTCACGCGCACCTGGCGAAAGCGCGTCGTGCCCGAGGCACTCAGGCGCTGGCCGAAGCCGCGCCAGTCGTCGACACGCTCGACGCCCGCCGCTTCCGCCGGCACGAGCGCGATCACGCGGTCGCTGCTGCCGTCGTCGTTCAGGCGCTGGGCCGCGACCGAGATCCAGTCGGCGTAGAGCGTGCCGGTGCTGTAGAACTTGTCGCCGTCCAGGCGCCACGTGTCGGCGCTCTGCGCGTCGCGCGTGAGCGTGGTCTGCAGCGCGCCGAGCGCGCCTTCGCCGAGCTCGGTGGTGGCGTTGCCGAAGATCACGCCGTCGGCCGCCAGGCGCATCCAGGGGCCGTGCAGCGCAGGATCGATCTCGGCGAACAGGCGTTCGATGAAGCCGAAGTGCGCGCGAAGGATCTGTGGCAGGTTGGAGTCGGCTTCGCCGAGTTCGATCAGCAGGTCGTACAGCTGCTCGACCGATGCGCCCAGCCCGCCGTGCGCGAGCGGCACGCGCAGTGCGCCGAAGCGGGCGGCCTTGAGCCAGGCCACCGGCGCGTAGGCCAGTTCGCGGTCGTTCTCGCGCTGCGCCGCGTGCTCGGCGATGCGCGCGAAGACGGGGCGGAAGCGCTCGGCGAGTTGCTGGGAAGAGGGGGCGAGCGTGGAAGGGCGGGCGGG